>JAZFRG010000027.1:0-5624 GCA_036445535.1 Sphingomonadales bacterium | reverse complement strand
TGAGCTTTTGGAGGAGCTGACCACCGTGGCACCTAACCGCCTGCCGGGCGGGCCCGATGATTTGAAGGCTGTCGCCTGGGCCGAGGCAAAGTTTAAAGAGCTTGGCTTCGATAAGGTCTGGACCGAGCCGGTGGTCCTGCAAGGCTGGGCCAGGAAATCCACCGCCGCCCATGTCATCAGCCACGGCGGCCTTGCGTTTAATATCACTTCGCTGGGCAAATCCGCCTCAACGCCTGAAGGCGGGGTGATTGCCGATGTCGTTCATTTTGCGACTTTTGAGGATCTGGTTGCCGCTGATGCATCCGAAGTTGAGGGCAAAATTGTCTTTATCTCCTATAGAATGGAGCGCGCCAGCAACGGCTCAGGCTACCGCCCAGCGGTGGTCGCCCGGGGCCGCGGCCACACGGTGGCGGCAGAAAAGGGTGCCCTTGCCCTGCTGATCCGCTCGATCGGCACCGATGACAGCGACAACCCCCACACCGGCGCCATGAGCTTTCGAAATGATGGCATTGCCACCGCTTTTAAGGATCGCACCGGGAATGACGCCTGGAGCGTTATCAATGGCATGAAAACCGTTGGTGCGGCGGCGCTGTCGAACCAGGATGCCGATGTCCTGCAAGCCTTGTTTGAGGCTGGTGATCCGGTTCGCATGCACGTTGATATCCAGAACGAAGATTTGGGCGAGATCACCACCTACAATATTATTGGCGAGCTGACCGGATCCAGCCGCCCGGGTGAGATTGTCATCACCGGCGGGCATATAGATGCCTGGGACCTGGGCACCGGCGCTATGGATGACGGCACCGGCATTGCCATAACCGCCGCCGCGGTGAAGTTGATCGCTGATCTCGAGGAGCGGCCGGCGCGAACCATCCGCATGGTTGCCTTTGCCGCCGAAGAGGTGGGCCTGGTCGGGGCTTTTTCCTACGCCGCAGCGCACGCCGATGAAGACCACGTCTTTGGTATTGAATCAGATTTTGGCATCGGCAAGCTTCGGGAATTAATCCCCGCAGTCGGCGAAGACAAGATCCCGGTGCTGCGTGAAATCTGGCGCTTGATGGCGGTCACGGGGGTTGGCTGGAATACCGATGTTCCGGGCTTTCCCGGACCCGATCTGATCCCCATGGTAACCGCCGGAATGCCAGGGGCTGCCCTGGCCGGGGATGGCACCAACTATTTTGACCACCACCACACCGCTTCTGACACCATGGATCTGATCGATAGCGATGCGCTTGATTTCAATGTTTCGGCCTATGCCGCGCTGTTGTATCTGGTCGCTGAATACGAAGGCCGTTTTGAGGCTGAGACCACCGAAGAACCAAGAGAATAAAAAAAAGCACCCTTCCGCCCGGAATGGGTGCTTTACCTTTTTAGTCTAAAAAGCCGTTAGCCGGTGACTTCCTTCATGATCTTTCTGCCGAGTTCGGTGATCCGGTAAATATCCATATCCTTTAAAAAGGTTCTGGAATACACCGGTTCCGCCCAGCCTTTTTTGACAACTGCGTCAATCGTCGGCTGGTGGAATTGTTCACCGTTCTCGTCAAAAAGCGGAAGCTTACCATCAATGCGGGAAATCCCGCCCATCAAGTAAGTAAGCTGAGCGGCCGAAGCTTCGACCTTTATCAGGCTTTCTTGCGGTATCATGGTCCTTTCCACTTTATATGCTCCCAACATGCTATAACTCTTGGCCCTCTTCTCGGTGGCCTTTTGAACGCTTTGTTAACGTTTCATTAACCTTTTTGACAGAAAAGCAACAAAATTACAAGCTTTTTCGTGCCAGATTGGTTTTTTTGTCTATTCCCAAGAAATTATTGACGAATGACAAATAAAAGTAATTAAATAAACCTAATATTAATAATTTTAAGCCAAGTTGGTCGTGCATCAGGACGAGAGTGGCGCGAGAAAGAAATAGGGATATTTTCTAAATCGCACAGGATCAGGGTCTTTGGACCCCGCCAAAACTTGCCACCTCCTCCGATTTTATAAGTTTTCCCCCGAGCCAAAGAAAACGGTAAGGGGAAACCGTGAAGATGGAGGAATTATGAATAACACCGGAAATATTGAAAACCTTCAGGGTCGGCGTGAGCTTTTGGACAAGCAAGCCGCCCTTGAGGTTGGCTTTAGGGAAATGGAACAGGGGCTGCGCGCCCTTGGGGTTCGGATTGAAGGCGCCCGCGAGTACATTTCAGCGCCCTCCGAGATTGCCGATATGGCGGTTAATGCCTCCAGGTTAGAACGCAGATTTTTATCCTTACGGAAAAAACTAAAAGCCCCGACCGAAACCCCGATTGACCCGGCAACCCGGCAAACCATCCGCGAATTGGCGGCCCGGCATCGTCAGCAGGCCTTTAATACCCAGGCGCTCGAGCGCGAAACCCGCAGAAACAGTAAAATTCTGAATTCTTTAGCGGAAAAATTAAAGGGGGAGCTGAATAAACGCCGCACTGAGGATTTAAAGATAGCCCGCGAAAAAGCCGCCAAGGTGCGCCTCCAGCAAAACCCTCCCCGGGTGACCCCAAAACCAAAATTAAATGTGGTTCAGGAAAAATCAGCCGATATTCTGCCCTTCCCGGCCCGCACCAGGAAATAGCACCGTCAATTTTTTGGGTTTTAGGGCCTCCTGGGTGAAAATTCGGGGGGCCTTTTCTTTATGAATTTCAGGTCAATTTTTGCTTCCTTAAGATAACAAAAAAGTTGGTTGTCAGCGGCCCGCTTTGCCCCTAGCATGCACGACTAGCCAAGCCAAAAATGAGCAAAATTTATGCGCCTGTTTTATTTTCTGACATTGCTATTTACAGTTTTGCCGTCCGCCGCTATGGCGGCTGAGGGCGAAACATTTGAAACCACCATCAACCGGATTTTTGGCCCCTTTACCCAGGCTGCTTCCGACCTGATTTTTTGGGGCCCGGATGTTTTGGGGATAACCTTTCCGCTGGTGGTGGTCTGGCTAATCGCGGGCGCCCTGTTTTTCACGGTTTATATGAAGTTCATAAATTTTAGGGGCTTTAAACAATCGATTAGAATTGTCTCAGGAAAATACGACAACCCGGAAGACCCCGGGGAGGTGACCCATTTTCAGGCCCTGTCAGCGGCCCTTTCGGGGACCGTTGGTCTGGGCAATATTGCCGGCGTGGCGATCGCGATTTCGGTCGGCGGCCCGGGCGCCACCTTCTGGATGATCTTGGCGGGTCTTTTGGGGATGACCTCAAAATTTGTCGAATGTACGCTGGGCGTCAAATACCGGGAGATTGATAAAAACGGTGTGGTTTCGGGCGGGCCCATGTATTACCTCTCGAAGGGGTTGGCCAAACGGGGGTGGGTTGGCCTTGGCCTGGTTTTAGCGGCCTTGTCTGCGATCTCAGTGATCGGCGGCGCGGTGGGCTCCGGGGCGTTTTTCCAGGTCAATCAGGCCTCGGCCCAATTTATCAATGTTATCGTTCCCTTAACCGGCGGCGAGCAATCAATCTTCTATCAGGGCGGCTGGATTTTTGGCATCGTTTATGCCTTTGTCGTCGGCCTGATTATCATTGGCGGGATCAAGAAAATTTCCCACGTGACCGCGTTTTTGGTGCCCATTATGGCGATTTTTTATGTCGGCGCCGCGCTGGTGGTTTTATTTACCCACGCCGCCCAGATCCCGGAAGCTTTTATGTCGATTTTTCAAGGAGTCTTTTCCACGGAAGGCATTACTGGCGGGTTTATTGGCGTCATCATTATTGGCATCCAGCGCGCCACCTTTTCAAACGAAGCGGGGCTGGGCTCGGCCCCGATAGCCCATGCCGCGGCCAAAACCAAAGAGCCGGTGGCTGAGGGCATGGTTGCCCTTCTAGAGCCCTTTATCGATACCGTTGTGGTTTGCACCATGACCGCTTTGGTCATTATTATTGTCGGTGATTATCAGGGCGCAACCGAGGGCATCACGCTGACTAGCCGCGCCTTTGCCAGCGTCATCAGCTGGTTCCCCTATGCCCTGGCGGTGGCGGCAATCCTGTTTGCTTTTTCGACCTCGATCACCTGGTATTATTACGGCGAACGGGCTTTTGTTTATCTATCAAAAAACTCTTCAGCTGTGAAAATGGCCTATAAGATTTTGTATATCGCGGCGCTCATTATTGGCTCGGCAATGACCCTGAATTCGATTTTTGATTTTGCCGCGGCGATGCTATTTGCCATGGCGGTGCCCAATATGATCGGGCTTTATATTATGGCCCCCGAGGTTAAGGAAATGTTGAAATCATACCAAACCAGAATTGCCTCGGGCGAGATTAGGCCGGTTAAATAAGATGAAAAATCTCCCCACGATCCTGCTTGGTTTAATGCTGTTTTCAACCCCTGCTTTTGGCTTTGAGGATGGCGACACTTCGATTTCCGCCGGGGGCAATGCCGAGGCCGGCCGGGTGGTCTATCAAAAATGCCGGGCTTGCCATAATTTACAGGGAAATTTCGCGCCCCGGCTGGGCCCTAATCTTGACAATATCTTCGGCAGAATGGCAGGAACATCAAATAATTATACCCGCTATTCCAAAGCTTTGCGGGACAGTGGTATAGTGTGGAGTGAAAAAGAGCTTGATAATTGGCTAAGCGACCCGAATAATTATTTACCCGGCAACAAAATGCCCTTTGCCGGATTGCGGGCCGAACAGGACCGGGCTGATTTGATCGCCTACCTTAGAGCCGCGACAGAGTAAACCCAGGCCCAAGGATTTAGAGGACTTATGACCAAAAAACTGAAATCCTTTTTTATGCTTTTAAGTTTTATCGCCCTGCCGCTTTCTGCAAACGCAAAAAACGCCCAGGATATGCCCGAAGAAGCCGAGGCCTTTATCCAGGAACTCGCCAATAGCACCCTGGACACCCTGGATGACTTCAGGATGACCCAGGAGGAGCGGGATCAGAAATTTCATGATCTTTTGAAAAATGGTTTTGAAATTCCCTATTTATCAAAACTGGTCTTGGGGCGCCATCGCAAGAGAGCCTCAAAGGACCAGATGCGGGATTTTGAACAGCTTTTTCCGGACTTTATCATTAGCGTTTATTCTGCCCGACTTAAGGAATATGGCGATGAACGCTTTAATGTCACCGGCTCTTCGCCGACCGGCAGACGTGATCTATATGTCCACAGCGAATTTAGCCGCAAAGGCAGGAACCCATTTATCGCCTCTTGGCGGGTTCGTTTGATGGACGACAAACTAAGAATTATAGATATTGTTGTCGGCGGAATTTCCATGCTGCAAACCCAACGCGAAGAGTTTTCATCGCGTATTGCCAAAGTGGGCATGGATGGTCTATTGGATGACTTGCGCGAGCGCCAGGAAACCAAAACCAACTAGAAGAAAATTTCCATGACCATTGAAACGACCACAGACATGTTCTTTGTCTTCGGCGGCCGGGTTAAAGACCCCCAGGGCGTAAATTTTGAAGATTTATCCGAGCTTCACTATGTCGGCATGTATTGCACCTACGAAGAGGCCGAAAAGTCCTGGCGCGGGTGCTCGCAGGCGATGGTCGATGACGCCAAATACAAGTACGTTATCGTGCCCATGCACGAGCTCTTGGAACCCGAAGAAGCTGATTAATTTTTAAATTATTTAACCCCAGGGACCGCGATGGACATTATCGTCATC
>JAZFRG010000026.1:0-2737 GCA_036445535.1 Sphingomonadales bacterium | reverse complement strand
GGCCTTTTTGATTTTTTCCTCGCCCCGAAAAACATTTCCCGCCAAAATCATCGCCGCCGCGCGCGATTTTGAAGGCGCTAGCCCCTGCTTGACCAAGGCGTCATCAGCTCTCAGTTTTTCAGGTTTTTTCAAGAGGGATACCCCCTATTTCCGGCGATCAATCACGTATTGCCCCAGCGATTTTAAAAGCAGCGCCCGGTCACCAAAATCTTCCAGGTGCTCGATAGCCTGACCCGCAAGCATGGTCGCCTGATTCCTGGCCTTGTCAGCCCCCATGAGTGAAACAAAGGTAGCCTTACCGCGGTCAGCATCTTTTTGCGTGGCCTTGCCGGTTTCCTCTGGGCTTCCCTCATGATCAAGAAGGTCATCAACAATCTGGAAAGCCAGCCCCAAATCGTGGGCGTAGCCTTGCAAGAGTTGACGTTGTTTCTTGGTTGCCTTGCCAAGAATTGCCCCGGCCTCAGCCGAAAATGAAATTAGAGCGCCGGTTTTCATCTGTTGAAGCCGGGTCACCTGGCCAATATTCAAATCCTGATTTTCGGAAGCCAAATCGATCGCCTGACCGCCAACCATGCCATGAATACCAGAAGATTTTGCAATCGCGCTGATTAAATTACACCGCACCCCGGCATCGCGGTGGGTCGCGGGATCGGCTAAAATTTCAAACGCCAGGGTCAGAAGCCCGTCGCCCGCCAAAATCGCCGTCGCCTCATCATAGGCCTTATGCAAGGTCGCTTTGCCGCGCCTTAAATCATCATTATCCATGGCCGGCAAATCATCATGGATCAGCGAATAGGTGTGAATACATTCAATGGCACAGGCGACCCTGAGCGATTGGGCTTTATCAATATTAAACAGATCTGATGAAGCCACTACAAGAAAGGGACGAAGCTTTTTGCCGCCACCAAACATCGAATAGCGCATGGCCTCAAACAACCTGCGTTCGCCGCCCTCAGGCAGCGGAAGAAATTTTTCTAGCTGGCTTTCAACCGCATCCGCGGTTGTTTTCATAGCCTTTTTCAGAAATTCGGAATTATTCACTAAAATTTACCTTCTATTCGCTGTCAAAGGGGACTGCGCCCTTAACTTCGCCCTTTTCATCAAGGGTTATTTGTTCAATTTTAACCTGCGCCGCTTTTAGCTTATCTTCGCAGTGGCGTTTCAAAAAAGTACCACGGGTGTAGGTTTCAATGGAATCCTCAAGGCTGATATCGCCCGATTCAAGCCTTGTGACAATCTCTTCCAGCGCCTTTAAGGCTGCTTCAAAAGAAAGATTTTGAATATCCTCAGGGATTTTACCGTTGTCTTTTGCCATTTTCCCCTCCGCTTTTTCCAAGTCAATTTATGACCGGACTTTAGCCTCCCCGGACTTTAAGAGCAATCCAAACTTTGGCAAATAAGCTCACTTTTTTGACCCCCTCGCTGGACGACCCCCTTCTTTAAGGCTAAGTAAGGCGCTGAATATAGTTGGGAAAATTTTAATGACTAATGCCAATAAAATTTTGAAAGCAATCCCGGAAAATATCCTGGCCTCGGCTGACATTCTTAGGTCCGGCGGGTTGGTGGCATTTCCAACCGAGACGGTTTATGGCCTGGCAGCGAATGCTTTGGATGAAAAGGCAGTGGCGCGAATTTTTGAGGCCAAAACCCGGCTTGCCGATAAACCCTTGATTATTTTTGTTTCGAATTTTGAAAATGCCAAAAAATTTGCAAAATTTAGCCCCCTGGCGGAAAAACTTGCAGACCATTTCTGGCCCGGCGCGTTAACCCTGGTCCTGGACAGGGCCCTGGATTGCAATTTGGCCCCAAATGTTTCCGCTGGCTTTAAAACCATTGGGGTAAGGGTCCCAGGCAACCAGACTGCCTTGGCCTTAACAAAGGCCTTATCCTTTCCTTTGGCCGTTACCAGTGTAAATTTGTCGGGCCACCCCAGCCCCTTAAAGGCCCAGGAGATCACCCTCGCTGTCGATGTGGTTCTTGATGGAGGCGCCTCGGAATTAGGTATAGAATCTACGGTAATAGACGCCACAGGGGAAACCCCAGTTTTCTTGCGCGAAGGTGCTACTTCAAGAAGTGAAATTGAAGGATTTCTGGGCACTTCCCTATGAGCCATTTAGAAAAAATTACCAAAATTTTAGGACCCAAGGGGGTTATTAGGGAGCCCGCTGAAATGGCACCTTTTATGACCGACTGGCGGGGTCGCCATGTTGGAAAAGCACTTTTGGTGGCCTTGCCAAAATCAACGACTGAAACCGCAAACCTGGTTTCTTATTGCTATGAAAACAACATCCCGATGGTTCCGCAGGGCGGCAACACCGGGTTAGTCCAGGGCGGGATTCCTGGAACGGGAGGCCAGGAAGTGGTTATTTCCATGAGGCGCATGAACCGAATTTTGGACCTGAATACAGACGCCAATATCGCCACCGTTGAGGCCGGGGTGGTTTTAGCGGCCCTGCAAAATGGCGCCGCCGAAAAAGACCGCTTGTTCCCGCTTAGTCTCGGAGCGGAGGGGTCGTGCATGGTCGGCGGCAACATTTCTACAAACGCTGGTGGCATTCATGTGATGCGCTATGGCCCGATGCGCGATCTGGTTTTGGGGCTTGAGGTGGTGCTTCCAAATGGTCAAATCTGGAAGGGGCTTAAAAGCCTTAGGAAAGATAACACCGGACTTGATTTAAAACAGCTTTTTATCGGCGGCGAAGGCACCCTTGGGATTATCACCCAGGCGACCCTGAAA
>JAZFRG010000025.1:0-3584 GCA_036445535.1 Sphingomonadales bacterium | reverse complement strand
TGCTTTTTCGGCGTAATTAAAAAATTCCCCGTAGGCCTGGAACAAGCCCTTGTGGGGGCCAAGGTGGCGGGCGGCAATTACCTTGATCGGGTCCACCGAGACAATTTTGACCTCAATTTTCCCGGAGTCGGTTTTTGGCACCCCGACAGGGCCCGCCAGCGCTATGACGGCCCGATCCAGGGCGCCCGGGGTTCTTTTAATCTCGGTCGGGCTAAATCCGGTGCTGGCGCGAAATGCTTTGGCAAAGCTTTGCGATGAATCATAACCAACTTCAAAAGCAATCTCGGTGACTGTTTTGCCCGGGTCTTTTAATAGCAGACAGGCCTTGGCCAATCGCAGGCGCCTTAACGTTCCCGACGGGGTTTCGCCAGTGATTGCCCGGTAAACCCGGTGGAAATGAAACGGTGAAATTGCGGCGACATTGGCCAGAGTTTCAAGCGAGGGGTTGTTATCCACCTGGTCGCTTATGAACCCCACAACCTTGTCGATCCGTTTGAAATAACTTTCTTTGGTGCTGGTTTTCATGACAACAGCTTAGCACCTGGGTAAGGCAAAGGCGTTTCCAAAATTGCTCTTTTTTTTAACAGGGGTTCAGGAAATCTGCCCCGGCACGATACCAGTATTTGGTATCGGAAAAATCCCATTCGCCGGTCTCGGCATTCAGAAAATGGGCGCTGGCTTCCCGGGTGTTTCCATCGATAATTCTGGCGGTATCCTTCATGGTAATTTCGCCGCCCGGGGTTTCAATTTTGATAATCGAAACATACCCTTCTTCACCCAGAAAATCGATTGGAGCGCTCATCTGTTTGCCATTTCCCAACATTGCCGAGCGTTGAATTTTTTCTTCCCGCTCATCAAAATAATAAACAAAATGCGCCATATGCGCGCAAGATTCCTGGTCTGAAACCGCATAAACATCAGATAAAATGGATAAATCACCGGGCCCCGAGACATAAGTCGTCAACCAGAATTTAGGCGCATCGACGCCCTCTTCAAAATCCTCATTGGCCTGCACCCAAAGGCCCGAAGGTTCGGTAAAGCTTTTAGTTAAATCCTGATAAGCTTGTTTTTGGTTCAAAATTTCTGAGGCAATAATCGGCGAAAAGAATAGCAAAACCAGTCCCGCTGAAAGCCCTAATTTCAAAACCTCATTTTTATATTTTATCCGCATAGCCAGCGCTCCTTCTAATAAGAAGCATTTGATCTTCATCTCCAAGGATAGGCAAATGGTTTGCGATTAAAGGAAAAGACTTTGCGACTAACCGGGCTTAAGCGCCATTGAAATCTGGTAATCAATCCTGAATGCCACCAACCAGTAGCCTTTCCTGCTCAAGTTCAAGGTCGTAAATATAAATGCCATAAACGCCAATAACTTCTTTGTGGTAGGTCAAAAAACGCCCATCCGGGGAAAGCCGCGTTCTGGTTACGAAACCTCTACTGGAAACAACATCACCGTCGGCAACGGGTATAGCTTCGCTTTTCCCCAATTTTTGCCGGAAAAAAGTTTTTTTCTGGCCATCATCCTGCAAATAGTAAATTTCGCTGCCGTCCGCATTCCAGCTGGGATCAAAGTCCCGAAATTCATTTTGGGTGATCGGCGTGATGGTTTCGTCCTCAAGGTTATACATCACAATCTCGGCTGAATTTCTGTTTAGCAGCCTTTCTTCCGGGGTTTGGTTGCGGAAAAATTTATAGTTTGCTGCTGATTGAGAAAATAAAATTAACCTACCATCCGGTGACCACGCTGGGGAGGTGTCGTTGTACCGACCATCTGTGATCCTTCTTCGGTCCATTCCATCGGTACCAATAATATACAGGCTGTGAACCCCTGGATTAATTTCGGGCCTTGACTGAAACACCAGCCAGTTTCCATCCGGCGACCAGGAAATACTATATTCCAGGGCGGGCCCTTCGTGGGTAATCCGTCTTTGCCCGGTTCCATCAGCGTTCATGATGTAAATTTGCAAACTGACCGGTTGCTCATCTTTTTTTTCTGATCGGTTTGAGAAAAAAGCAATTTTTTTGCCATCCGGGGACCACACCGGTCTCTCATCGTTGTATTCTTTATCCGTCAGCTGAGTGAGGTTTTTACCATCAATATCAATTGTAAAAATTTGAAGTTCGCCTTCAAGGCCACCCTCAAAGGCTATTTTTTGGCCGTCCGGGGACCAGTCAGGTGCGAAGTAATAAATGGTGCTGTCTTCCTGGGCTTGGGCAAAGCCAGAAACCAGCGCAAATGAAATTATCAATAACAATCGGGACATATGAGAACCTCCCAAATTGACCCTATGGCAGGAAATCTTGGGATAAAAGAGGTATGCGACAAGGTGTTGGGTTTTTGCGGGGAACGTTTGTTTGCGCTTTAAGCGCCGATGACAGCAGGTTTGGGATGGCCTTCCACCTCGCACTGGATGAGGTATCTTTCCAGAATCCCCTTGGCGTCCATGACGTAATCAACCTTGCCGCCGGAATCAAAATTGATATTTTCCCCAAAGTTGAAGAAAATAATATCGGTAACCCCTTGATTTTCTGAGGGTATTTCCAGGGTATGGGTAGACCCTTCCGGCTCGTGAACATAACTTCCTTTCCGGTAGGTATCGGGGTATTCACGGTATTTCCAGGCCCCTGAGACGGTAAAAGCCAGCACCTCGCCGGTGTGTTTGTGGGGCGGGATTGAGACCCCGGGATAAAACCGCATTCTGGTCACCCAGATATCCTTTTCAAAGTCCACCTCAAGCAGCTGGTAGGAAATACCCTGAGCCATTTCGACGAACGGCAAATCCTCTTCGCTTCTGAATAAGCTGGCTGGGGTCACGTTTTCCTGCTCCTTTTCCCATTGACGGGCGCAATAATCCTCCTAAACTTACCGGCTTAGTTCAAAACTTGCAATCGGGGGGTCCATGATGAAAAATCTTTTTAAAATTTTAGCCGTATTCTTATTTATGCCAGCAATTGCCTTTGCCCAAGACGAAGCGCCAGAGATCAAGGCGCTTGTAGGCGGCACTTTAATCGATGGTTTTTCCTCAACCCCGATCCAGGACAGCGTGATTATCATCGAAGGTGACACCATCGTTGCCGTCGGCACCGTGGATACCTTGGCGATCCCCGAGGGTGCTGAGGTGATTTCCACCGAGGGCATGTCGGTCCTGCCCGGCCTGTGGGAAAGCCACGCCCATTTGATGATCACCGGCCACGCTGATTATGCCTACTGGGACCCGACCTACCGCGACCGCTTTGTCTCCGAGATTATGCCTGCCAGCGCCTTGCAGCTTTTGATGGCAGGCATCACCTCGGCCCGTGACCTTGGCGCACCATTGGCCGACAGCATCGAGATTAAACGCCAGATTGCCGCCGGGGAAATCCCCGGGCCGCGCCTGTTTGTCTCCGGGCCTTTTATCCAGCACGAAGCCTATCCCGGTACCGAAGAATTCCGCTGGGGCGTCAGTGGCGTCCGCGATGCCCGGGCCAAGGTCAAACAGCTGGCCGATGCCGGGGTCGATATCATCAAACTGATCGATCAGGACCAGATGACCATGGAAGAGGTTTATGCGGTCGTCGATGAAGCCCACAAACACGGCCTGATT
>JAZFRG010000024.1:0-3045 GCA_036445535.1 Sphingomonadales bacterium | reverse complement strand
TTTACAGTGTCGGTGGTTATATAGTGGCCCGCCGCAAAATGGCCCATTAACCGATAAACCTGGAAAATAGTCAGAAGGAAAAAAGCCAAGGGCAGGGCCGAGATTAAAAATCCCCAAATTTTCAAATCCATGGTCAGGGCTTCCAGACTCAAATATCCTTCGTCCAGGAGGCTTTCCACGAGAACCACATTGCTACTAAAGCTAATCCCCAACCCGGTTATTATGGAATTAAAAGGATCGACCCAATACCACGCCAGCATTAAAGGCAGGATGCCCATAATGGCTATGGCAAACCCCCTGATAAGCTGAGCCGTTTTGCGGATTTTGTTTTGATCAATAGTGGCCATGGCGTGTCCTGTAATTATTGTAAAACAATAACAAGTTACAGGGTTTGGGCTTTAGGTCAACCAATCCCAAAAGAATTTTATTTTATTTTTCTTGCAATACTGTGCAACACATACTATGTAACACACAGTGTGTATAACACAGTATTAAAAAGGAATGCCTAAAGTGACGACAGAACGATTAGATAAAATGAAAATGGAACTTCGGCGCGGGGCGCTAGTTTTGGCTGTTTTAGCTTCTCTTAGGGAAGAATTTTATGCCTATGCCCTAAGGCGACATCTGGCTGAAGCAGGCCTGGATGTTGATGAGGGGACACTTTACCCGCTTGTCAGGCGGCTTGAAGATTACGGTCTTCTAACAAGCGAATGGCGCCACGATGAAGGCAGGAAACGGCGCTACTACAAAACCTCGGAAGAGGGGCTGAAGTTATTAGCCGACTTAGAAAACGAGTGGGGCCAGATGGATGGCTCCTTAACCAAACTACTAAAGGGATAGAAAAATGAACTGGTTAGAAAGATACGTTGAGGGCGTTAAAAGATATTTGCCGCAGAAAAACCGGGAAGATGTTGGTGAGGAAATCAAGAGTGTTCTTGCCGACAAGCGCGAGGCCGAAGAAGAAAAACTGGGCCGGGAAATGGATGATAAAGAATTGGGGAAATGGATTACCACCCAAGAGCACCCGATGGTCCTGGCTGCGGGCTATCAGGAACGGCGTGAACTGATCACGGCTGAGCTTTTCCCGCTCTATATTTTGGCGCTGAAAATTGCTTTGGCCATCGTGTTTGGCTTAAAGGCCTTGGGTGCCGGATTTTATATTCTTGGGCCCGGTGAATTTGAATTTTCCTATATCTGGGGAAAGCTTTTTGGCGGTCTGATTGAAAACGGGCTAATGGCCTTTGCCTCGGTTACCGTGGTTTTCCACTTTTTGGGCAAGCACATCTCTGCCAAAAAGTTTTTTGAAAACTGGAGCCTCAGTATTCTGCCAAAATCAGGCGCCAAATGGATGACCGTTCCGGTTGGTGAAACAATTTTTGAAATTATTGCCTATGTCTTCACCCTTGGGGTTTTGCAATTTGTCTTGGTCAAAAAATGGGGATCCTGGTGGGATGACAGGGTTTTTATCAGTCCTGATCTCTTAAACCTGGTGGTTTGGGTTCAGGTTGTTATTGCCTTGTTCCTTGTCCATCGCCTGTGGCTGGTTATCCGCCCCCAATGGAATATTTCCAAGTTGGCAACTAATATTGTCCTGACCGCGTTCGGGTTTTACGTTCTGACCTTGGTTATGGGTGTCGATCCAATGGTCCAATTTGATCAGGCGCTCGTGACCGATCACCCCGGACTGAACCGGACCGAATGGATCACCCGGATTATCAGGGTTTCGCTTTATATCGTCGGTGCGGTTTACATCTATGAAATGGGTCGAGATTTGTACCGAATGGCCAAGTTGAGGTGGTGAAAATGTCGAAATGGCCCATAAAGAGATTAAAACTGATTATCACGGTTATTGTTCTGAGTGTTTACGGGCTGTCCTTTTGGGCGTGGGTAGAAATTCAGGCCCCGAATTTGGCCGTGATTTGTACCGGATGTATTTGTTGAAGGGTTAAAATAGCTTGGTTTTAATTTGCCCGCTTCTTAAAAAATACGGATGATCCTGGCGCCCCTGAGTATCATAGGCCAGGAAGGCCAACAGCAGCTGTACGCCCAAAATAATAGGCAGGGCGGCGATCATAACCATGCCCGAGGTTACAGTGATTCCGCTCTGGATAGAATTCGTCCATTTGATGCCTCCGTAAATCAGCCCGAATAAAAGCAATAACGCACCCATAAGAAGCTGAAGCGAAGCAAGGTTAAAGTCGCGCAGGAAATAATTGTAAAAAATCCGTTTGAAAAAATTTTTCAGATTTAAACCAAAAAAATGAAAAAACGCCCGGCCAATATTCATATTACTTTCTTCGTCACCATAATTGGCCTTCATGGGAACATCCTGGACAACCGCACCAATAGTATTCAGCCTGAAGAGTAAATCTGATTCCAGGGAAAACCCATTGGAAAGATTTTTTAAGGGCAGGGCAGCAAGAGCCCCCGCGTGGATGGCAGTATAACCATTGGTGGGATCAAAAAGGTGCCAATAACCACTTGAGAGTTTGGTCAGGAATGACAGCCCGGCGTTCCCGATCAACCGCATCTTTGGCATTTCTTTAACATCTTCAAGATTATAAAACCGGTTTCCTTTGGTGAAATCCGCATGACCCAACAGGATCGGCTGGATAAATTGGGGTATCAGGGCAGGGTCCATCTGGCCATCCCCATCAACTTTGACAATAATATCCATGCCATCTTCCAGGGCCGCCCGGTATCCGGTCTTCGCGGCCCCCCCCGCTCCCAGGTTCTTTTTATTGTAAAGAACTTTGACCCGCTTGTCTTTCACGTGCCTGGTGATGAATTTGCCGGATCCATCCGGACAGGCATCATCGATGCAATATATTCGCTTTACCTGCGTTTTGATGGCGGCTAAAACGCCCAGAATATGTTTTTTTACCTTGTAACAGGGAATAACCACCGCAACGTTGGTTGTGGCCAGCTCTTTTTGTAGCGTATCATGAATATTTTTCATGCTGAGTGTTTCCCTTATTGGTTCTGAAAGCTCATTAAATATACCCCGGCTAAAATCAATACTCCGCCATAAAGACTAAATTTGGA
>JAZFRG010000023.1:0-2408 GCA_036445535.1 Sphingomonadales bacterium | reverse complement strand
GGGGGAAGGTCTGGCGGCATTTTTTGAAAAACGAGCACCGGACTGGCAATAAAATGGAAATCAAAAAAATTCTGATTGCCAACCGCGGCGAGATTGCCTGCCGGATTATCCGCACTGCGCTGGATATGGATATTGAAACGGTGGCGGTTTATTCCGAGGCGGATCGTTATGCCCTGCACACCATGATGGCCGATGAAAGCGTGCCGATCGGCCCCGCGGTATCTTCAGAGAGCTACCTGAAAATTGAAAACATCATTGAAACCGCAAAATTCACCGGGTGCGATGCCATCCATCCCGGCTACGGATTTTTGGCCGAAAACGCAAAATTTGCCGCCGCTTGCGAAAAAGCCGGAATTATATTTATTGGGCCCAGCTCAAAAGCGATTATCGCCATGGGTTCAAAATCAAAAGCCAAATCAATCATGGAAAAGGCGGGGGTGCCTGTGGTTCCCGGTTATCACGGCTCTAACCAGGACACGGCTTTTCTTAAAAAAGAAGCTGATAAAATTGGCTATCCACTTTTAATCAAAGCGATTGCCGGCGGTGGCGGCAAGGGCATGCGGCTGGTCAAAAAGCCAAGTGAATTTGCAGACGCCCTGAAAGGGGCCAAGCGCGAGGGCGAGGCCTCTTTTGGCAATCCGATTGTGCTTTTGGAGAAATATATTGAAACCCCGCGGCACATCGAAGTCCAGGTTTTTGGGGATACAAAAGGCAATGCCATTCACCTTTATGAGCGCGATTGTTCGATCCAGCGCCGCCACCAGAAAATCATCGAAGAGGCCCCTGCCCCCGGGATGACCGAAAAACTTCGGGCCCGCTTAACCGAAGCCGCACTGGCAGCTGCCAAAACCATTGGCTATGTGAATGCCGGAACGGTGGAATTTATTGTCGATGCTAGAGGTGGGCTTACGGATGATACCAAATTTTACTTTATGGAAATGAATACCCGCCTCCAGGTTGAGCACCCGGTCACCGAACTTGTTACCGGACTTGATCTTGTGGAGCTGCAAATCATTGTCGCCGAGGGCAAGGCCTTACCGGTTAAGCAAAAGGATATTTCGCTGTTGGGCCATGCCATCGAGGGCCGGCTTTATGCCGAAGACCCCGAGAATAACTTCCTGCCCCAGACCGGCCAACTCCATTGGTTTCAAATCCCCGGTGAAAGTGCCACCTTCCGGTTTGATACTGGCTATGGAGTTGAAGACCAAATCAGCGTTTACTACGACCCGATGATTGCCAAAATGATCTGCTGGGGCGAGGACCGCGAAGATACCATCGAGCGTTTTCTGGAGGTGGTTTCAACCACCCAGATTGCCGGCGTTAAGACCAATCTTTCTTTTTTGGGTGCGGTTTGCCGGGCCCAGGCCTTTCGGTCGGGGAAGCTAAGCACGCACTTTATTGAAGATAACCAGGCCGATCTAAAAACCGGGTTTGATATTTCGCCCCGCGATATCGTGCTAACCGGGGCGCTGGGCTATATTAGTGAGCGCAAGTTTGACCAGGACCAAACCAGGAAGGGCAATGATATTTTCAGCCCCTGGGCTTCCGGCGGTTGGCGCTTGAACCACGCCTATTCAGAAACCATGAAAATGGCGCTGGGTGAGGACCATTTTGCCTTTGAAGCCCGCCCGGTGGGGGAAACCGGGATCTGGAATTTTGTTTTTGAAGGGCGTGAAATTGTCAGTGGCTATCTGGATGAAAGCCACTTCCCGGCCGCTCTGACCTGCCTGAATTCGGAACAGGGAAGCGAAAATTATGCGCTTTCAACCTATTTTCATGACAACACCATTTATGTCATGGGCGGCGGCCGCACCGCTGAAATAATCCTTGAAGATGCCGCCCACACCCTTGAGGCCGAGGCCGAAGCCCCGGGCACCGTCAAGGCGCCAATGCCAGGCAAAATTCTGGAGGTTCTTGCCAAAAACGGCGGAATGGTCGAAAAAGGGGACGCGCTCATCATCATGGAAGCAATGAAAATGGAATATACCCTAAAGGCACCGAAGACTGGCAAGGTTAAGGGGCTTAGTGCCAAGGTTGGTGAACAGGTAAGCGATGCCGCGCAGCTGTTGGAAATTGAAGAGAATTAGGAGATTTTGATGCTGGAATATCCAAACCTGAATTTTGGTCACGATGAGATGATCGATATGCTGCGCAGTTCAGTGCAGTCCTTTTCCAAAAAAGAAATTGCTCCCATTGCTGCTAAGATCGATGAGAAAAATGAATTCCCGAACCACATGTGGAAAAAGCTGGGGGATTTGGGTGTGTTGGGGATCACCGCGCCCGAGGAATACGGCGGCGCCAATCTGGGCTACCTTGCGCACTGTGTTGCCATGGAAGAAATTTCACGGGGTTCGGCCTCGATCGGCCTGTCTTACGGCGCCCATTCAAATTTAACCGTCAACCAGATC
>JAZFRG010000022.1:0-3459 GCA_036445535.1 Sphingomonadales bacterium | reverse complement strand
CCCATTAAAAATATGTATATGTGCGGGTCCTCGACCCATTCCGGTGGCGGGGTCTCAAGTGCTTGTGGGGCCAATGCGGCGCGGGAAATTCTGCTCGACCTAAGGCGTCCCAATACTGTGCCGGAGGATGACTTTTATGATGAGTAAACTTTTTAAAAGATCAGACCCCTGGGCTGGCGAGCGCCTTAAAGAGACGCACTTCCACCCCAGACAGGCGGCGCTTAACCTTCGCGATGCGTGGTCCAGCTGGAACGGTTATAAATTTGCCGATTATTATTACGACACCGAATTTGAATATTTCTGCGTGCGCAATTCCTGTGCCACCTACGATATTTGCCCGATGCAGAAATATGAAGTCACCGGCCCAGATGCCGAGGCAATGCTGAACCGCATGGTGACCCGCAATATCAAGGGTATGAGTGAAAACCGGGTAACGTACATTTGCTGGTGTACCGACGAAGGCAGGATGATTGATGACGGCACAATTTTCAAACTGGGACCCGAAAAATTTATGCTGACCTGTGGTAGCCCCAGCCTGGCTTGGTTGAAAAAAAGCGCCTTTGGCTTCAAGGATGTCAAAGTTGTCGATATGTCAGATGAAATCGCAGCGCTGTCCTTCCAGGGGCCAGTCACCTGTGAGGTGTTGAAAAAAATGGGCCTCAAGGGCATCGAAACCTTAAAGCCCTTCAATATTATGCATTTTAATTTTAAAGGCGGTAATTTGATGGTTTCGCGCACCGGATTTACCGGCGACCTTGGTTACGAACTCTGGATTGCCCCTAAATTCGCTTTAAAGCTTTGGGATGCCCTTTATGCGGCTGGCGAGGACTATGGCATCCAGCCCTACGGCGAGGCGGCCACCAACATGGCGCGCCTGGAAGCAGGGTTCATTATGCCGGACATGGAATTTAATGAAGCCCTGAAGACCGTCCACTTCCAGCACGACCAGACCCCATTTGAATTAAACCTTGGTTGGCTGGTTGATTTCAAGAAACCTCATTTCAATGGCAAACGGGCACTTTTAAAAGAGCGGGATAAGGGGCCCGAATACACGTTGACCAAACTGGATATTGAGGGCAATAAACCAGCGGAGGGGTCCTCTTTATACGCCGATAAAAACTGCACGACGGAAATTGGTTATGTGACCTCCGCGATGTGGTCACCGGTCGTGAAAGCCAACATCGCGCTAGCTATGATCAAGACAAAGAATCTCAGTGGCGATGTCTGGGCCGAAATCTATTATGAAAAAGAACTGCGCCATAATCGCAAGATGGCTAGGTGCAGGGTTTGCAAAAAGCCGTTTTGGGCCCCGGCGCGGGCGCGGGTTACGCCCCCTGACGCTTATTGATGAAAGACTGATGGTAAAAAAAATTACAGCAAAAGTGGCGTCGGTAAATTTAGGCTCCCGAGATGATTTGGGTAAAGACCCGGCCCCCTTTCTAGAGGCTGAATTGGATGGCTTTGTTGGGGACCGCCACAGGTCTTATTCCAGAAAAGCCTGGGCCGGGGACAAACAGCCTGAGGGCACCACCCTCCGGAATGAACGTCAATGGTCTGCGGTCTCAGTAGAAGAACTTCTGGAAATTCAACGATTTATGGATTTGAAGGACCCTTTAACAGCAGCAGATATTGGAGCAAATATTTGCCTTCCCGGGGTTCCCCTCCTGTCCCGTTTGGCCAAAGGGACGGTCCTTAAATTCCCATCGGGGGCCCAGTTAGAGGTATCGGAATACAACACTCCCTGTTTAGAAATGGGCCAAAAACTAAGCAAAATCCATACCACCAAATCAGGGGAACCGATCCGGGACAGTACCTTTTCCAAAGCCGCAAAATACCGGCGTGGCCTGGTTGGGGTTATTGAGGTTGCTGGAAGTATTAATCCCGGAGACGAGGTGACAATTATCCCCTATGAACCCCCAAAATGGATTACCAGGGTTTCCAAAACTGAAAAAACCAATTAAATTTTTTCAGGATAGAAGAAGCAAAAAAAACATCCCTCCCTCGAAAGAAACAGAGACAGGAATTGCTGATGCTGGTACTACCTTTAACGGTAAAATGGCTCAATACCAGCTTTATAGAACTGCAAATTCGGCGTTGAATTTAGAAGAAATATGGTGTTTAAACTCGGACCCCGAGGCCTTGCTTCCTCACTAATGGAAAATTTAACCGGAGAGACAAAAATGACAACCTCCCAAGCTAAAGTGGTTCGTTTCCATGAAACCGGCGATGCTTCGGTTTTAAAAATTGAACTTGAGCCGCTACAAACCCCAGGCGACGATGAGGTCCGGCTTAATGTTGAGGCCATCGGCCTAAATCGTGCTGAAGTGATGTTTCGCAATGGCGCCTATCTTGAGCAGCCTCAATTACCTTCAAAACTGGGCTATGAGGCTGCGGGCGTTATTGATGCGGTAGGGAAAAATGTCACCGCGTTCAAGGTAGGGGAGCGGGTTAGCACCATTCCAGGGTTTTCCATGAGCCAGTATGGCGTTTACGGCGAGAGCGCTGTGGTTCCCGTCTATGCGGTTGCCAAATACCCGGAAAATTTCAACGCCCAGCAGGGCGCTTCGATCTGGATGCAGTATATTACCGCTTACGGCGGGTTGGTGGATGTTGGCGGGCTCGAAAAAGGCCAGAATGTAATCATCACGGCGGCCAGCAGCAGTGTTGGCCTGGCGGCCATTCAAATTGCCAAAATCATTGGCGCAAACATAATTGCCACCACCCGCGGCGACACCAAAGTGCAATCCCTCATTGACGCCGGGGCGGATCATGTCATTCAAACCGACAACGAAAATTTTGTCGGCCGGGTTTTGGAAATCACCAAAGGGAAGGGGGCTGAGCTGATTTTTGATCCCATCGCAGGACCCTTTTTGGAACTTTCGGCGGGGGCAGCGGCGCGGGGCGGTAAAATTATTGTTTACGGTGCCTTGGATGGGCGGCCAACGACATTTCCGCTGTTTGCTGCCCTTGGCAAGGGCCTGGCAATCCATGGTTACGTTCTTTCTGAAGTAACCCTAGACCCACAGCGTCTGGAAAAAGCTAAAGAATTTATTTTGGATGGCCTGGAAACGGGTGGGCTGGTTCCGGTGATTGATCGGGTTTTTAAATTTGAGGATATTCAGAAAGCCCACCAGTATATGGAATCCAACCAGCAGATCGGCAAGATCGTCGTCACCGTTTGAAGCTTTTTATGACTAAAGAGTTTGGCCAGCATTTGCCTCACCGCTAACCAGTTTGACGATTTTTTCCGCCAAATTTTTACTTTTTGGGAAGATTTAATTTCATCCCCAGGTGGGAGGCTTCAAAGCCCAGTTTTTCATAAAATTGAATGGCCTTTTCGCGCTTTTTATCGGTGGTTAATTGCACCATTCCACACCCGGCCTTTTCAGCTTTGGCTATAGCATCTTTTATGAGGGCTTCGCCTATCCCATGACCGCGCCGCTCTTTATGCACCCGGAC
>JAZFRG010000021.1:0-2234 GCA_036445535.1 Sphingomonadales bacterium | reverse complement strand
TCGATTAAGGACATCGTTACCCGCGAGGTCTTGACGGTCCATAAAATCATTGAGGAAATGATGGTCGCCGCCAACGTTGCCGCCGCCGAAACCCTGACTCGGGCCAATATGCTGTGCATGTTTCGGGTTCACGAGGAACCAAGCCGCGAAAAAATTGAAAATTTCAGGACCTTTTTGCAAACCCTCGGCATGAAATTTACCCGCGGGCAGGTTTTATCGCCAGCCGTTTTCAACAAAATCCTGACCGAGGTAAAAGGGAGTAAACATGCTGATGTGGTTAATGAGATGGTTTTGCGCTCGCAATCCCAGGCCATTTACAGCCCGGATAATCTAGGGCATTTTGGCCTCGCGCTAAAAAAATACGCCCATTTCACCAGCCCGATCCGCCGCTATTCTGATATTCTGGTCCACCGAGGCCTGATCAAGGCCTTGAAACTTGGGCATGATGGCCTAAAAACCGAGGATATTTCCGCCTACCGGAAAATGGCCGAGGATATTTCGGGTGCCGAGCGCCGCGCCATGGCAGCCGAACGGGAATCGGTAGATCGCTATCTGGCACAATATATGTCGGGCCGGCTGGGCGAAACCTTCACCGCCAAAATTTCAGGCGTTACACGCTTTGGTCTGTTTGCCATCCTGCCCCATTCCGGGGCTGATGGCTTTATCCCAATGTCGACCATGAACTACGATTATTTTGTTGTCGATGACAAGGCCAAGCGCCTGGTTGGCCGGAACACCGGGGATACCTACCGGCTGGGGGAAGAGATCAAGGTCCGGTTGGTTGAAGCCGACAAATTTTCAGGCTCGCTCAGGTTTGAATTGATGCATGATAATGTGGTTCCTGAAAGTTTGCTCAGGCCCCTTGAAAACAAAAGGCGGGGCAAAAAAAGAAAACATCGACGCTAATAGACGATTTTTTCTTGATTTCGCGCGCTACATCGCTATGTTCCGACAGTGATTCGGACAGCGGTTCGGAAAATTTTTGAAAGCGGAGCATTACGATGGCTAAACCGTCAAATATTAAAATCAGATTGGTAAGCTCTGAGGGCACCGGTTATTTCTATGTCACCAAGAAAAACCCACGGAATTTGACCGAAAAAATGGTGGTCCGTAAGTACGATCCCGTGGCCCGTAAGCACTGCGATTTTAAAGAAGCCAAAATCAAGTAGGCTTCACTTTTTCGCACCCCCACTACCTTTCATTATCATTTGGTTCTAAACTGGGCTCCTCTGGAGGAGTGCCACGTTGAAAAATTCGACTTCGCTATGCCTGTCTTGCCTGACCGATGAGGTCAAAGGGGCCCGCTGTAAAACCTGTGGCTCAACCCGCACCGTCACGCATCCTGAGCTTCATTCGTTATCAATCGCCCATCTCGACTGTGATGCCTTTTACGCCTCGGTTGAAAAGCGTGAGAATCCCAAACTTCATGATAAACCTGTCATTATTGGCGGCGGCCGGCGCGGCGTTGTCGCGACCTGTTGCTATGTCGCCCGGACCTACGGGGTCAGATCAGCGATGCCAATGTTTAAAGCAAAGAAACTGTGCCCAAACGCGATTGTAATCCGCCCCCGGATGGATCTTTATTCGACGGTCGGCAGACAAGTCCGGGCGATGATGAAAGACCTGACCCCCTTGGTGGAACCGCTGTCCATTGATGAGGCATTTATGGATTTAACCGGCACCGAAAAGCTGCACCACCAACCACCGGCAAAGACCCTGGCGATGCTCGCCCACAATGTTGAGCGTGAGGTTGGCATAACGGTCTCAATCGGGCTTAGCTACAACAAATTTCTGGCCAAGGTGGCATCGGACCTTAATAAGCCCAAGGGGTTCTCGATTATTGGTGAGAAGGAGGCCAAAACCTTCCTGAAAAACAAACCGGTGTCGATTATTTATGGTGTTGGCCAAGTTCTCAACAAAACCCTAAACCGTGATGGCATCTTAAAAATGGGCGATTTGCAAAAGCGCGAAGAGACCGATCTGATGAAGCGCTACGGCGCAATGGGATCCCGGCTTTATCATTTTTCACGAGGCCAGGACAAACGCAAGGTCAACCCCGTTAGCCTGGTTAAAAGTATTTCAAACGAAACCACGCTGGACATTGATATTTCTGATTTAGACCAGCTTTTATCGATCCTGTGGCCACGGTGTGAAAAGGTTTCTGATCGCCTGAAAGAAAGCGGCCTGACCGGCAGGACTGTGGTCCTTAAAACCAAAACCACACGCTTTAAAAC
>JAZFRG010000020.1:0-5977 GCA_036445535.1 Sphingomonadales bacterium | reverse complement strand
TCGGGAATGACAGATTCGATCGGCTGGTCATATTTTCCTAAAGGAATATTGAGGCTGCGACCGCTACCGATATCGTAGATTAAGCTTATATGGGGCGTTATGGGTGCCCAGCCTCTCGGCTCCAGAAAGGAATCCCCAGAGATCAGCGGGATATCCCCCTCGAGATACCACTCGCTAACGTCAAATTTAGTCGACTCGACCAAAGAACTCTCCGGCTCGGGAATGACAGATTCACGCTGCTCGACCAAAGAACTCTCCAGCTCGGGAATTATCGATTCTATCGGCTCATCCGAAGGGCCAGCATCCAAATCAAGGGTGGGCGGGTCAATGCTGACCATTCCGCCGCCCATATTGGTTCTAAGCAAAAACCGGTATTCGCTGGGGTTATAGGGAAGTTCTGGGGGTGGTGTGAGAATATCCGTGATTTCAATATTATAATAATCAATGGCAACGGAAAGGCCGGGAATAGCGCCGGGCGTAATAACAGCGCCAATCGTGTAAGTGTCGGAGGTTTCTTCCTCAAGGTCGGGATTGCCCCCAACAGAGCTTACGTCGGTAATACCGTTGTCCAGGCTATAATTGTAATCGGCGCGGATCTGGAACCGGTCCAGCCCGTAAACCCGATTATAAGGCAAATAGGCATCAATTTTCCCAGGCGTTTCGGATTGGGTGAGCCCGCCGCCGGTCCCATTAACAAAGTTTTCAATAGCCTCCAGATCCGCGTCGGTCAATTCCTGGTTAATCGAAATCTTCGGTGGTTCATAGGTATACCCGGCGTATCTTGGGGAAAAATATCTTGGACTTTCAATGGCGGGGGTTTTTGGCGTAAGCGCCTGGGCAAAAATTCCATTAAAAGAGAGGCTTAACCGGGGGCCACCCTCGCCCCAAAACAAATCCGCATCACGCTCACTGGTCAACCGAAAGAGTTCATCAACTTCGACATCGTTCAACCAATCCACGGTGTCCATGGCCCGGCCCAACGGGCTGTCTCTCAGCACCAATTGGGGCGGCTTGGCACCATCCAGCCAATCCATAAAATCCAGAAATTGAGTGTCCGACAGTCTGTTAATGTCAGCCATAGCATCATCGACCATGCGCTGGTCATAGTTGCTAATATTGGGCAGGAAAAAAGTGCCCGAATTGTAATTTTCGCAAATGTTAGAGTCGACGCTGATGCGTACCCTGCTTGACAACCCATCCGAATTTGTGGCTTTCGGGTATTCGAGACCGATTCTACCGTACCCGCTAATATTTACATCATAGGCAAAAGCAGACCCAGAGATTAAAAGAGTCAACGCGCTCGTTCCTAGCGCAATGCGCTTCAGGGATATTTTCATAATTTTACCTTCTTTTCTAACCTAATTGCAGAACGTACCATTGTTCGCGGGTCCGGCCATTTGCGTGGCTGACCACGACCCGGATGGTCCAGGTCGGTGCGGCCCGGAACTCATTGGCATCAATTTTGGCCAGTGCACCTTTGGTGACGCGGTTATCAACCGTTGCCACTTCCTTCCAGGATGACGGCGCTTCGCCAATGCCTATCTGGACGCTGGCACCAGCAAACGCATTGGCATCTGCCGTGCCTTCAACATTAACAAAGAAAGCCCCGGTTTCATCCTGAACAGCAGCCACACTGGAAATATAGGCGATGATTTCGAAAGCCGGGTCGGCGTTCAGAGCGGCGACCGCATCCACCACCCCGTAGCCGGTAAACTGGTCGGTGCCGGGAATTTCAACATCACGCGCGGAATTCAAAATCATCCGTTTGACCTCAACATTGGTCAGCTCCGGGTTCATCGATAAAATCAGCGAGGCTATCCCGGTTACGATCGGCGCTGAGAACGAAGTGCCAGAGGAGCGGAAATAACGTTTATCATCGCCGACGTAAGCCGACCCGGCAACGTAAGAAACGTCTTTAAGATGGCGCATAAAATCGGTCATCCGGGCTCTAAGACTAAGCACATCCAGGCCAGGGGCGGCGATATCAATCTCGGGCCCGATGTTTGAGAAGAAAACCCGCTTGCCCTCAAAATCGGAAGAGGCAACCGCGATCACTTCCGGATAGGGCGCAAACCCGTATTCAGATATTTCCATGGCCTCGTTGCCGGCGGCAACGACAATCACCACGCCGCGGTCGTGGGCGTATTTAATTGCCAATTGCTCAAGATAGGTCTGGTTCTCACCGCCGATGCTTAGGTTAATCACCCTGGCTCCATTATCGGTCGCGTACTTGATTGCCTTGGCGACATAGGATGCCCGGGTGTGGCCAAAGTCGTTCAGGGCTTTCAAGACCATGATCTTGGCAGCCGGGTTAATGCCAGCAATGCCAACGCCGTTGTTTTGCGTTGCAATCACCATCCCGGCGGTAAAAGTACCGTGGCCATCCTGGTCCCAGGGCGAAGCGTTATTGGTGTAAAAATCCCAGCCGATGGTGTCATCGATATAGCCGTTCATATCATCATCGATGCCGTTGCCATCAATTTCGCCTGGATTGATCCAGATGTTATCCCAGGAAATATCGGCGTGGTTCCAGTCGATCCCGCTATCGATAAAAGCGACAATGACCGGCGCAAGATCATCACCTGCTGCCGCCCAGGCACCGTTTTCACCCTCTATGAAACCAACGCTTTTAATCGCCCACTGGTCATCATAGGGTTGCCCCCAGGTGCCTGAGGATTCGTAATAGGGGTCATCCATTTTTTCTTTCAGGTAGCGATTGTCCTCGTTTTGAAAATCTTCCAATTCCACCAAAATATCATCCTCCAGATGATATTTGTAGCTGAGCGTAACCCCTAAAGTGGTGCCAAACTGGACAGAATCGGTGACATACGGCTTTACGCTGTCGGGCAGCTCAGTCTGTTCAGTAGGAGGATCATTTTCTTCATCATCTTCGGGGTTTTCACCACCCTGTGCCGGGGTTGGAACCAGATCCTCTTTCCCATTGGGTTTTTCGCCGCCCTGCGCAGGAGTCGGCGTAAAAGGTGTTCCATCATCAGTGCTAAACCCGGGCTCAATATTAGTAGGATCGCTTTCCTGGTCGGTCAAAACCGGCCTAATTGGTACCGGTGTTCCGGTGGTCCCGCTACCAGGGGATTGAATATCAACCGCAGGCGGCTTGGTGTTGTCACTAGAAACGGCTCCAATATCACTGCCCAGCAGGTTCGCTTCCTCGGCCTTAAGGTAGACAATCCGGCTTTTCCTTGGTGTCGCATCCAGCGTGAAGCCGGTAACGTGGTAAGTGCCGGCATTGGTATTTTTGTTTTCGCTGCCTTCTGGCCGCCCATAATCTGACCAGGAACTGGTATCCCCTGATTCAAAACCGTCGACAAAAATCGGAATTCGGCCAATTCCATCCTCATCGGTTTCAACAAAGCGGGGCTCTGCGCTGGAGCCATTGTTGGTGTCCTCGGCGGTCCTAACCGTACCTGAGCCCGGTTTATCGGGAGCCGGGTAGCCAAGTTTAAGGACGGTTTTTTCCGCCGGGCCGATTTCAATCGTGCCGTCGTTCTGGAGCACATCCTGTTCAACCTTGAAAATATACCAGGATTCGGAAGTCACCTGGTCTTCCGGGGGCTCCTCTTCGTCCTCAGGGGTTTCCGTCGTGGTGGTCGTTTGGTCGTAAGGAGTAATGATAATGCCATCGTCCTCTTCGGGGAACCAGGTGCTACCATCATCATACTCCTCAGGACCGAAGGGAACGATGACCTCACCGGTAATGGTGCCAAAATCAATGGGTTCTTCTTCGGGTATTATGATTTCTCTGCCGGCGGGATCGATGGCCGCACCCGGGGTTACGATTATCGGCTTATCTTCAGGGGTGGTTCCGGGCG
Organism: Sphingomonadales bacterium; assembly: GCA_036445535.1. Taxonomy (GTDB): domain Bacteria; phylum Pseudomonadota; class Alphaproteobacteria; order Sphingomonadales; family SMXR01; genus SMXR01. The sequence continues at coordinate 2,147 of JAZFRG010000020.1, read as the reverse complement.
TTTCAGGGGTCGACCCAGGTGTAGTCCCCGGGGTTTCTGGCGTTGATCCAGGTGTTTGCCCCGGTGTTTCTGGGGTGGGGTCAAACTCGATCGTTGGCAGGTCGACAGTGCCGCCACCGTAAGTCGTGCATTCCAGGCTGTCATAGCTAAAGGGGGCGGTTGGTATCCCATCTTGACCTATGCCAATGGCGGTTTCAGTGGGGTCGGTTCCGGTCACTGGCCTGGGCTTGTCACAATCCTCCAGGGCTTCCCTGATTTCATCAAGGCGGGATTGAAGCTGGTTGGCGGCATCAGATTTGGCCGCCGTTGTGGCTCTGTAGGCTTGTAAATCCTTGAGCTGGTTTTCAAGGGATGTTTCCGCTGTTTTAAGATGTTCACAGTTATTGCCCGCCAAAGCATCCATGGCAAACAGGTTGGTCAGGTTAAAACCCTGCATATAGCTGTCCGTCAGTCCCTCCTCCACACAACAATCGCAGGGTGCCCCGGCAATTCTGAGAATTTCTGTTATGTGTTCGCCTTTGGGCCAACCCTGGCTGTTTGCCATCAGGTCACTTTCATGCCCCTCATGGGCTTCGGAATGGGTCTCACCTTCCTCGCCCTCTACATCATCATAAAAATCGTCCGCCCCCATAAGGTGGCCTCCTTCGTGGGCCGCTGCGGAACTGCCACTTGGCTCGTACGCCCAGCGGCCGGATGTGCCGCCCTGGTTGGCGCCCAGACCACCTTCGGCGACCCTGACAAATGAGCGAAAGGCCGGGTCCATAACCTCAACCTGGTCAAACCCTTCTCTTGGGTCATCACCGGGCTTTCTGGTTTCTATGATGGTGTGGAAAAAGATTTTGCAGCAGTTGATGATGGCGCAGTTGCTGGCGCCATTGGCGTTTTCCTTGTTTTGATTGGCCCTGTCTTCCAGCTGCTGACGCAATCCTGCCAAAAGCGGAAATTCGCTCAAGTCGCCGGCAAGAACGTCAACGTCCCCTTCTTCAAACGTAGGGTCCCGTCCCGCTTCGGTGTCTTCCTGATTAATATCCTCCGCGGCCTGTTCTATTTCTTCATCGGTTGGGCCGTTCCACCGTTCATCTATTTGGTCAGCCCATTGATCGGCAATTTCTTCCAGAGCCTCATCGGTCAGGTCCATTTCAGTAAAAATCTCGATTTGCAGGAAAATGTGGCGGGTGCATTCATCATCGGGGCTAGTTCTGGTTATCGTATCGGCAGAGGTTTTCTGGGTTCCTTGGGGTAAGAAAAAAATCCCTAAAGCCAACAAGAAGACAAGGGAAAAGAAATATCTGAAAGGAGGCTTCATCGTTCAACCTCCTCATAATCAGCGCCGTTGATGGCGTTATATTTAAGCCGCCGCTCGACGGGAAGCTGGCCGTTAATCGCGATGGTAATTCGATCAAAGGCATTGACCTTGATATTCCGGGTTCTGACCGTGCGGGTCTGGCCACCTGCGGTTATTGTTAACTCGGCCCAATCACCATCCATGATATTTGGGTCGTTGTAATTTGCATCCAGGGTAAAAAATTCGTTTTCATTAATAGCCTTTAAAATTCCGGCCAGGGCTTCGGGATTTAACTGAAGGGTCATTTCCGGAAGTTCTTCGCGGGTATAGTCAGGAATTTGCCCTGCATACCAAACCTTGGGCGACAAAACGACCTCGCCATTGGCGTTTATTTTCAGGCTTTCAATTTCTATGTCTTGGCTAACCAGGGCCGGACTGGAAGTAAACACAACCTCAAAATCTTCAGGGACATCCTGGGCCAAAGCCAGGGATGAAAAAAGTGCAAAAAATAGGAAAATAAATGCCGCAAAAAGGGCCTTGATGGGCACACCCATGATACCTCCTCCTAGTCCCGACCCGGTTGGTCGGGACCGGAAGTGTAGCAAAAATATATAAAATTGTAAAAATTTGTTTTTTCATTGCGTTTAAAGCCAAATTGAGTAATCTTTTAACCTAAATCAAAAGGAGGGGAAAATGGGAATTTGCACAATTACCAGGATTAGTCTCTCGTTTGTTTTTCTTACATTAGGGGTTCTATTCCTGAATACCGGCACGGCGAACGCTGTTGCTGATCTTAATATTTCCGTCAATGATGGCGGACAATCTTTAGGCGGCGCAACCGTCAGCCTAACGTTTCCAGATG
>JAZFRG010000019.1:0-2547 GCA_036445535.1 Sphingomonadales bacterium | reverse complement strand
CTTATGCGCGGCTTAGACCCGGAGCCGATATTGGTGAAGGGGCCAAGATTGGCAATTTTGTTGAGATCAAGAAATCTAAAATCGGCAAGGGCGCCAAAGCCTCACACTTATCCTACATCGGCGATGCGAATATTGGCAAAGGCGCCAATATTGGCGCGGGTGTGATTACCTGCAATTATGATGGCAAAAATAAATTCCAGACCGAAGTTGGTGAGGGGGCTTTTGTAGGCTCAAACGCCTCCCTCGTAGCACCGGTGAAAATTGGCGCGGGCGCGATCATTGGTGCTGGCAGCGTTATCACCAAGGATGTTCCGGGCGATGACCTGGCGGTTAGCCGCGCCAAACAGCAAAACCTTAAAGGCGCCGCCAAAATCTTCCGAAAAAACAGGGATAAAAATTAAATTATGTGCGGCATTGTTGGACTTATCTCAAAAGAAAATGCTGTCCCGGGCGTTCTGGAAGCTTTAAAGCGACTTGAATACCGGGGCTATGACAGCGCCGGGATCGCCGCTGAAAATGGTCAGGGGATTACCCGCCAGCGCACCATCGGCAACATCAAAACCTTTGCCGACCATTTAAAAAAGCACCCGATATCCGGACCGACCGCGATTGGTCATATTCGCTGGGCCACCCATGGGGTTGTCAATGAGGCCAATGCACATCCGCACATCGTTGGCCGGGTTGCGGTCGTCCACAACGGCATCATTGAAAATTTCAAGGAGCTCAGGGCAGAGCTTGGCAAAGCTGGCGTCAGCTTTGAAACCGACACCGATACCGAGGTGGTCGCTGCGCTTATTGATCAGAATTTGACAACCGATAATCCCAGAGACGCCGTAAAAAAGGCCCTTGAAAAACTTGAGGGTGCTTTTGCACTTGGCATTTTGATTGAGGGTGAAGCCGCAACCATTTTTGCTGCCAGGCGCGGCAGTCCGCTGGTCATCGGCTTTGGACCAGGTGGGACAATCCTGGGGTCTGACACCATGGCCATCGCTGGGATTGCTACCCGGGTCTGTTATCTGGAGGAGGGCGATTTTGCAGTCCTGAAATCTGCTAGCGCTGACATTTTTGATGCCGACGGAAACCAGGTAGATAGGGAGTTTTGTCCTTTGAATGCCAAGGCCACTGATTTGGATAAGGGCAATTATGCCCACTACATGCAAAAAGAAATTTTTGAACAGCCAACGGCAATTTCTGACACCTTGGGCATGTATATTGATCCTTTGAACAGTTGCGTGAACCTGGGTGAAATTAGCTTTGATTTCAAAAAAATCACCAAGCTTAATTTAATTGCCTGCGGCACCAGTTATTATGCGGCGCTGACCGCCCGCTACTGGTTTGAAACCTACGGCGGCCTTCCGGTTGAGGTTGAGATGGCTTCGGAATTCAGATACCGCGACGTGGTTCAGACTTCCGGTGAGCTAAACCTCTTTATTTCCCAGTCCGGGGAAACCCTCGATACGCTGGTGGCGCTTAGGCATTGCAAGGAAAAGGGCCAAGCCACAGCTGCTATAGTCAATGTTGCCGACAGCACCATGACCCGTGAAGCTGGGGAGACCTTTTTGACCTTTGCCGGCGTTGAAATCGGCGTTGCCTCGACCAAGGCCTACACCTGCCAGTTATCGGTTTTGGCCGCGCTGGCCGTAGCCGCGGGACGGGCCAGGGGCGTTCTAAGTGAAAAGCAAGAAGCGGAAATGGTTGAGGTGCTATCGCATTTGCCCTCCAGATTAGCAGACGTACTTTACCATGATGAAGCAATTCAGGCCTTGGCTTCGACCTTATCCCAGGCCAAAAACGTGCTTTATCTGGGGCGCGGGTCCTTGTACCCGGTGGCCCTGGAAGGCGCCTTAAAATTAAAAGAAATCAGCTATATTCACGCCGAGGGTTATCCGGCCGGGGAAATGAAACACGGCCCCATCGCCTTAATCGAGGAGGGTGTGCCGGTGGTCATTCTGGCACCCACCAAAGGCGTCCACAAGAAAACCTTATCGAACATGCAAGAGGCCTATTCCAGAAAGGCCCGGATCATTCTGGTCAGCGATCATGAGGGTATTGCCGCCCACAAAAAAGAGGCCTTTGCCGGGATCGAAATTCCCGATGTTCCGGATATTGGGCTGGCCATTCTTTATGCGGTTCCGGTCCAGTTGATTGCCTACCACACCGCCGTTGCCAAAGGCACCAATGTCGACCAGCCGCGCAATTTGGCAAAATCTGTAACCGTGGAATAGGGCGGTGACGAACGCGCTTTTCGTTTATGGATCCCTGGTGCCGGGGGGCCCCAACCAACATATTTTATCCAAAATTGGTGGAACCTGGGAAAAGGGTTCGGTTCGGGGTTTTCTCCACAATCGGGGCTGGGGCGCAAAAGAAGGTTTCTCAGGAATAAAAATTGATAGCGCCGGTGAACTTGTTCCCGGGTTGGTTTTGACGTCGCCAGCGCTAAAGGATGAATGGCCCTGGCTGGATGCCTTTGAGGGGTCGGATTATAGGCGGGTTGTGGTTGAGGTCCTGATGGCTGATGGGACCGTGCAAAAAGCCTACATTTATGAA
>JAZFRG010000018.1:0-4786 GCA_036445535.1 Sphingomonadales bacterium | reverse complement strand
CACAAGTCCGCTCGACTGGACCGCGCCAAAGGCCGCATAGGTGCGAGGCTTATGTATCAGCAGAATATTGTCGCCGGGCGCCAGCAAGATATTATTGGCCGGAACCGTCACCACTTCTTCGAGCCGTACTGTACTTGAGCGCTCACCGCGCGTAATCGTGGCAACGGTCTCGTAAGTTGCCTGACGTGGGCCGCCGGCCACCGCGATGGCCTCCAAGAGACGAAGGCCGCGAATAGGTATCGGAAACTGGCCAGGGTGCGCCACGTCACCAACGACGACAACCGAGTTAGCAATATTCTGTTCGAGCAGCACCTGCACCTGCGGCTCAATCGCCTTACCTTCCAGCCCCGCCTCGATGGCTTGGCGTAGGTCTTCTACCTTGAGGCCCGATGCCATGATACGCCCGACATAAGGAATATAGACCTTGCCATCGACATCAACGACGGTCTGGAGGCTTGTCTGTTTCTTTTCGGCGGTAGCGAATAAACCATCCTGCGAAGGTTCCCAGATGTTGACGATCAGCCGGTCGCCCACCCCGATCATCATGGCCCGGACCTCATCGAACGCCGACATAAACTCGTTCGGGAAGGACATCGGCTGGAAAAGATTAATCTTGTCGAGCGCACTCGCGCCTAAAGCAACCATGACATAGGAATTCGCCGGAACATCACCTTCCGCCCCAAGAATAACATCTTTGGCGTTGGGCCCATAGCTTGGCACAGTCGAGCAAGCCCCGAGCACAAGCATGAGAAAAAGGGCATGACCGGACCGGATAAAAAATTTCAGCATGCGGCCCCCTGGGATGCGCGCGCTGCCAGCCCCATCTGGCTATCGGCAGTAGCCGGCTTGGAAACGAGAAAATACCGCCCGTCATGATGTTTGGGAAGGCGCCAAAGGGTGCGGGTGCTTTCCATCAGCTTAATAAGGTTGCGACAGCCCCAGCGGTGCCGCCAAGGGCACCTAGAAAAAGCGCGCCTGCTGAAACCCCCAAAAAGTAATTTACCAATACTTTTTTGTTTTTCGGTAGTTTTAAAAAATGACCCCATTTTTACTTTTCTTACAACTTTTATGTCTGTTAAAAATAAACCAAACTCTGATTTCCTAAGCCAAAAGCCTATTCAAAGCCGTTCCTACTGTAGGGGTCTTGTCTGAATTTTTTAGGTTTCTTGAGCTTCAAACTTGTCAGGATTTTCCTTGAAATTTATTTTACTATTTAACCCCTCACTAAACGCCTGATTAACCCCTCACTAAATGTCTGATCTATGGTCATGATTCCCATAGAAAGTTGCAGTCTTCAAATTTCCTTCACCTGTATCGGTGGAAAATCGGATTAATAAAAGCTGTCACAAGTGACAGGTTGGCTGAAAACTGTTAGAATTTAGAGAATTGGTTTTTTTAATTGAAATTTTTTTACTTTCTATTAAATATTTTTTAATTAATTTAAAACTTTTTTACTTAATAAGGGTACACAGACACGTTTAAGACGTGTAGTTTTTTGTAAGACTAAAAGTAAAGAAATGGTTCCGTAGAAGAAATTATGTTGGTTAGTTACAATAAGTTTTTGGAAAACCTTGAGAAGGCAAAAACCCCCAAAGCAGCCTGGAAAATCCTGGCTTCGTTAGCCAAAGACCAGGGGTTTTCTGTTGTAAATTATGGCTATGGGGACACCAGGAACATTTTCACAGGGGATTTCCGCTGGTTTACCCCGTTTTCAAACGACTGGGCGGATCATTATAAAGAAATGGGGTATGGTGAATTTGATTATATTAACGCGCATTGCATGAAATCGCGGGCCATTATCCTGACGGGCGCGGATAACATTCCCAAGAATCTTAAAAATTATAAAGAAAATTTTTCTCTTTTCTCTGATGCCGCCGAGGTGGGTTTTAAGCGCGGTTTTGCATTTTCAATTTTAAGCCCTGATGGCTTAAATTTTGGCATGTTCCATTTTGGCGGGGACCTGGGTGAGAAGGAATTTCAAGAGATTTTTCAAAAGTCTGGCTTCTTTCTCCACGCCGCCGCCTTCCAAACCCATATTCAAATCTGTTCGTTGCAGGAAGGGTTTCGAAGCCCCCCCGTTCGCGATGTCAAATTAACCAACCAGCAAAGGGTTACCCTGTCTTATATGGGGGAGGGATTAAGCCAGAAAGAGATTGCTTTTAAAATGAACATTTCCGTTCGCACCGTTCGCCATCACATCGATCAGCTGAAACAAAACCTTGGCGTTACAACGCGCCGCGAAGTTTTTCCGATGGCGGTGAAGTTGAGATTATTAAAGTTTTAAGCGCTGCCTGGGGAGCCAAATTAGATAAGGGGCCTGAGCTTAGATGTTCGGGTCCCTTTTTGTTTGTGGGTGAAATTTTAATCAGTTCCGTTTTCTAAATACAGATGCCTTTGAAATTCAATAAATAATTCAGATATTTGTTCAACCCCGCCCAACTTGTCGGTTGCATCCCTAATGGCATTGTATTTTAATTCAAGAAGCTTCGGCAATTTTTCCTGGTCAAGTTCCTGCACACCCTCTTTCACATACTGGGACAAAACAAAATCAATAAACGCCTGTTGTTGATCATCATAAGGGGCAAGAATGCTTTCCTTATGGTTTGCGACCCTTTCTTCTCGGGTGATGGCCGGTACTGCAAAAGCGACATAAGCCAAAACGTCAAAAATATCACTTTCCTCGGCTTCTATGACCTTTTTTATGGTGCTCCATTGCTCCGGGCCGTAACCCTTTTCAAATAACTTTTCCAAAAGCTTTTTTCGGGTGTCCGGTCTACTCCAAATTTCTCGAAGTTGATCTTCGTCTTTGAAGAAATCCGGATAATCTCCAAACAGGGTAGTAATGAATTCGCTAGCGGAGATAGGTTTACCGTCAGGGCCCCAGAAGGACGTTGATGCCATATGCTGGATTGTCCGCAGCTTGCCATCCGCTAGTTTTATTTTGATAATTTTTTTCTTCTCGGGAGCATCATCAGAATCTTTGGAATCCTTTTCCTTTTTTGGCTCTTCCTTTTTTTCCGGTTCTTTCTCTGTCGTTTGATCTATTGGCTCGCCGTCCCACTCCTCATCGCTAAAGTGATGATAAGCCTTCACGAAATCATAAATCGTAAAATGATCTTTATCTTCAAACAGGCGAGTGCCACGCCCAATTATTTGTTTGAATTCAATCATGGAATTTATGGGCCGCATCAAAACAATGTTTCGGATGTTTCGGGCATCCACCCCGGTAGATAGTTTTTGCGAGGTCGTCAGAATGGTCGGGATGGTTTTTTCATTATCCTGAAATGTTCTAAGATGCTGTTCCCCAATAGCCCCATCGTTGGCGGTTACCCGAACACAATAATTTGGGTCTTTGCTGGTTTTCATCTGGTTGATCAAATCACGAACCGCCAAGGCGTGAATTTGTGTTGAACAAAATACCAGCGTTTTTTCGTTCTGGTTAATTTCATCCATAAAGTATTTAACCCGATAAGCCTCGCGGGCTTTAATTTCTATTATCCGGTTGAAATCTTTTTCCTCATATCGTCTGCCTTCTTCGACCTCTCCCTCAATCAAGTAATCATCAGAGGTGTAGATATAATCATCCATCGTGGTCGCAATTTGCCGGACTTTGAAGGGGGTTAAAAACCCATCATTAATCCCCTCTTTCAGGGAATAAACATAAACCGGCTCACCAAAATAGGCATAGGTATCAACATTGTCCTTGCGCTTAGGCGTTGCGGTCAGGCCCAATTGAACAGCCGGGCTGAAATAATCCAATATTCCCCGCCAGTTGCTTTCATCATTGGCCCCGCCCCGGTGGCACTCATCAATGACAATAAAGTCAAAGAAATCAGGTGGATACTCGCCAAAATATGGGGCCGGCTTTCCCGCTTCATCCCGGCCGCTCATAAAGGTTTGGAAGATCGTAAAAAAGATGCTGCCATTTTTGGGCACCCGGCCTTTTTTACGAATGTCACCAGGGGCAATTCTCACCAGCGCATCTTCGGGAAAGGCCGAGAATGAATTGTAAGCCTGGTCGGCCAGGATATTACGGTCGGCCAGAAAAAGAATCCGCGGCAAGCGTTGGGCATCGCGTTTTAAATTCCAGCGACTGTGAAACAACTTCCAGGCCAGCTGAAAAGCGATGAAGGTTTTCCCGGTCCCGGTTGCCAGGGTTAAAAGAATGCGATTTTTTCCCTCTGAGATTGCCTGAAGCGCCCTCTCCATGGCATTGTCCTGATAATACCGTGCCGCCCAGGTGCCACCCCGGTCTTCAAAGGGAATGTCGGAAAACCGATCACGCCATTCATCCTGCTCGGCAAAGGTTAGCGCCCAAAGCTCTTCCGGGGTTGGGAAGTTATTAACTTCGCCCTCTTTCCCGGTTTCCATATCAATCTGGTAAATGCCAAGACCGTTTGTGGAATAGGTGAACCGAACCGCCAGTTTTTCAGCGTATTTTTTAGCCTGGCCAACCCCTTCGGTTAAGGGCTTGTCGAGGGCCTTGGCCTCAATCACGCCAATCTTTTTGTTGCGATAAAAAAGAACATAATCGGCAATTTCTTGGGGGGTGCGCTTGGTAGCACCTATGAGGCGTCCAAGCGTAATCACCTCACGCCGCACCCGGCTGCCTTCAACCACGCCCCAACCAGCCTCTCTTAGGGCGGGGTCAATAAGCTCGGCCCGGGTTTCGGCTTCGTTCATGCCGCGGCCTCTTTATGGTCAACTGTCAACTCGCCAGCAAAAGCCTTTTGCAAGATAGATTGTTTGAGGTCGTAAAGGTCTTTGAGTTTTTGCTGGTAGTTGG
>JAZFRG010000017.1:0-14309 GCA_036445535.1 Sphingomonadales bacterium | reverse complement strand
GTGGAACGCTGTAATCGAAACCTTGAACTTCCGCAGGGTTTATATCAGGGACCCTTTTGGCAATGGAATAATCGCCTTGATCAGGTTTTAAATTTAGTTGGTTCGACATCTGTCTTTCCCAAAACGTTCAACAAGTTTGCCTCCCTAAAGGAGGGGTTCAACTCATCAAAAATTTACAGAAAATCCAGTGGGTGTGAGTATCGAGACCCTTAATTTTCAAAATTTGAAAACCTGTCTCAATCTCTCATCTTCCGGTGAATAAAATTCTCCGTCGGACTTGGCACCTTATCGAAATGGTTAGTTTCGATGGTTGCCCCAGCTTCAAAGGGCCTTTCCCTCAGCTGGTCTTGATGAGTAGATTTCGCTATATAATAAAACCCGAAACAAAGTCAAGTTACATTTTCTTATGCATCACCAGAGACCGCAAAGGGTCCAAAACCAATTGGGGATTGACAACTTGGAAAGTGTCAATTAGGACCCGTCATTGCGCCAATTTGATATTCAGCTTGCAGGCGCGGTAAAAATTCAGCTAAAGCGAAGAACCTGCAAAAACAAGCAGTTTCCTTCCTGAAAGCCCCTTTTTACCTGCCTAAAGCAAGCCATCAGTTGGCCTGAAATTGCAATCGGAAGTCCCGGTTGCGTGTTTAAACTTTGAATTTTTTTGAGGGTTTTAGGGATGGAAAGATCAAAAATTGCGGTTCTAAAATTTGGGGGCTCTGTCCTGATTAATGACGAATCTTGTATGAGGGTCATTCATGAAGTTTACCGGTATTTCAGAAAAGGTTACCGGGTTTTGGCGGTGGTTTCAGCTTTGGAAAATGAAACCGATCGGTTGATCGAAGAGGCCGCGGCTATAACCGGCCCAAGGGAATCATCATTCCTTCCTTTCCTACTGGCCACCGGGGAAGAGAAAACCGCAACACTTTTGGCCATGGGTCTAGAGCGGGTTGGACTTAAGACCCAATTGGCGCATCCCTATAGTCTCTCTCTAAAAGTCAATGGTCCTGGCCTGGATGCCAAGCCCACAGGGGTGAATCTGGGGCATCTCCAAAATTTACTGGGTGCTAACGATGTGGTCGTGGTTCCGGGGTTTGTTGGAATTGATGAAGCAAATAACCTGGCGGTGATGGGTCGCGGCGGAACCGACCTGACGGCCTTGTTTTTGGCCCAACGTCTTCAGGCATCCGTGTGTCGCCTAATCAAAGATGTTGATGGCGTCTTTGAGAGCGATCCTAATTTGAGCAAAAAGCGTTTGAAACGCTATAACACCATCCATTGGGACGAGGTCCAATCAGTTGCTAAAGTTCTGGTGCAACCCAAGGCGACTTTGTTTTCCAAAGAACAAAGATTTGAGTTTGAAGTTGCCGGGTTTGGAAAAAAACAGGCAACAACAGTTGGGCCATATCCCTCTGACCTGCAAGTTTATTCTCCTTCACCCCCGCTTCGGGTTGGCCTTTTGGGGTTGGGCAATGTCGGGGGCGGCATTTACCGTCATTTAACCTCGCTCACTGATCTTTTTAGTATTGAAAAGGTCGTGGTTAAGCACGCCGGAAAAAAAAGGGATATTACCGTTCCGAAGGACATTTTTTCTACTCAAACAGAGACGTTATTTGACCAGCCTTTGGACCTTTTGATTGAGTGTATTGGAGGAACCGAACCCGCTACGTTTCTTATCGAGACAGCCCTTGAACTGGGGATAGATGTAGTAACTGCCAACAAGGAAATTCTAGCAAAAAGTGGCGATCGTCTGGAAGAACTAACCTTCAAAACCGGGGCAAGGCTTTTTTCTTCTGCTGCTGTTGGTGGCGGTGCGCCCATCCTTGAAGGGGTCAAAACCCTGACGGAAAACAATGGCATCAAACAGGTGGATGCTGTTTTGAATGGGACCTGCAATTTTATTCTGGACAAGGTAGCTGCCGGGAAAAGTTTTGACCAAGCTTTGAAACAAGCCCAGGACTTGGGCTTTGCCGAAGCCGACCCAAGTCTGGATATTGAGGGTTGGGACGCCGCCTTCAAAATTCAAATCATATCTTATTTAGCCTTTGGGGTTTTCTTGGACGTCCGGAAAATCCCGGTTGAAGGGATAACCAGCCTTGAAGAAGAACAGATCCGTGCAGTCGTCAAAAACGGCAAGGCCTATCGCCTGATAGCATCTTGCAAGTTGGAGAATGGAGAGGTCAAAGCCAGGGTCAGACCTGAAATAATTCCCTCTCATTACTTCCTGGCCGGGGCCAGGAATGAAACCTGCCGAGCGATCCTGACCCCTGAAATGGGCGATCCCGTTTATTTGTCTGGTAAGGGTGCAGGGTGTTGGCCCACCAGCGAGGCAGTCATTGCCGATGTTTTGGATATCTACCGGTTAAGAAGCGACCAGGAAATTATTAAAAACGTTCCTGAATATCCACCCAAGGGTGCGGGTAGTTATTTGCGAAATTAGGCCTCTATTGTACGGCAAGGAAAATTATCTTGACGCATTATTCATAGGCTTCTAGGTTCGCGGAATGAAAATGTTCGCTCAGCAGACGGTTACAACTACGACCACAACAACTACCACCCAAAAAAGGATGGTGGTCATCGGCTGACGTGTAAATATAAGAAATTCCAAGCCCGTGATCCTTAAAAGGTTCGCGGGCTTTTTTTTATGCTTGGAGGAAAAAATGAGAGTTTTAAAATTTGGTGGGTCTTCGCTGGCCGATGGTGGAAAATTTCTGAATGCCGCTAAAATCATCCATGGAAAAAGCAAGGCTTCGGCCATTGCGGTGGTTGTCTCGGCGCCAAAAGGGGTCACCAATACCTTGGAAACATTGACGGAAACACTGCCCGTTAAATCCATCAGAAAGAAAACCCTGGATGAAATGAAAAAGGGGCTGAAAGCCATTACCGGCTTTCTGGAAGAAAACCTATCCGGTTTTAATGCCGCCGAAGTAAATGCGGCCCACGGCAAACGGCTGGATGAAATCGCAACCCTTTTAACTGGTGCCGTTATGCTGGGGGTTTGCCCCGCAAACATCAAGGCCGAAATTCTTGCATGTGGTGAAAGATTTAGTGCCAGGATATTGAAAGCCTTGCTGGTGGCGTTGGGGCGCGACGCTGCGATTCTTGAACCAAGCTCGTTTCTTGTCACCAGTGCTGAATTTCTGAACGCGGTTCCCAATTTGGCGCAATGCCGTGAAAAGTTTGCCGCTAACCCTCCGGGTTCTGAAAAGATTTCCATTCTACCCGGATTTACAGGGGTCAACGAAAAAGGCCAATTGACCACGCTGGGCCGTGATGGTTCTGATGTTTCCGCCGCCGTGCTGGCGGTCTGTGCCAATGCCGATTGTTGTGAAATCTGGACCGATGTTGAAGGCATTTACAGTGCCGACCCCAGAATAATTTCTGGGGCTGCGTTGTTGGACGACCTTTCCTACCAAGAAGCAATGGAATTATCCAATTTTGGGGCCCGGGTTTTACATCCCCGGACGATTGGCCCCCTGGCCCAGTTTAAAATTCCCTGCCTGTTGAAAAACAGTATGAATCCTACCGGGAAAGGAACCCGTATCTCAGGTTCAGCCGGCACTGAGAAAACCGTAAAAGCCATCACCCACCTGGATAATCTGACCGTTGTTAATGTCGTTGGGCCGGGGATGAAGGGTATGGTTGGGATGGCCAGCAGGGTGTTTGCTGCCATTAGCCGCGAGGACATTTCCGTGATTTTGATCAGCCGGTCATCTTCGGAATCCTGCATCAGTTTTTGCATTCATAATCGCGATGCCCAAAAGGCCAAAAACTGCCTGGAAGAAGAGTTTGAATTGGAACGCAAAAATGAGCTGGTATACCCTATTTCATTCAAGAAAAATCTTTCTATTATTTCGCTTGTCGGTGACGGTATGCGCCATAAAAAAGGCATTGCAGCCCGCTTTTTTAGTTCCCTGGCCCAGGCCCGTGTCAACGTCGTAGCCATTGCTCAGGATTCGTTTGAGCGAAGCATTTCCGCGGTGATTGCCCAGCACAGAAGTATTGACGCTTTGAAGGTGTGCCACCAAAGGTTTTTTTCTCACAAACATTCAATTGATGCTTTTGTTATTGGGTTTGGAACGGTTGGGGGTGAACTTTTGCGCCAGATCGGCCAGCAGCAAGGTTCGCTTAATGACCAGGGGATTGATTTGAGGGTTTATGGAATTGCCAATAGTAAGGGAATACATCTTAAGCCAGAAGGCATTGATTTATCAAAATGGTCAAAGGGCGAGGCTTCAAAAATAAACAAATTTACTATAGATACCCTGAAGGAATTTGTGCAAAACCGCCACCTGGTAAACCCTGTCATCATTGATTGCACCAGCAGTGAAGAAATTGCCAGAGCTTACCCCAAATTTCTGGCCAATGGTTTTCATGTCGTCACCACCAACAAAAAAGCCAACACCGCTAGCTGGGATAGTTACCTGGCGATCCGCAAGGCCGCCCGGCAAACCCAGCGCCGGTTTCTATACGAAACCAATGTTGGCGCTGGTTTGCCGGTTATAGATACCCTCCAGGGGCTACTTCGCGCTGGCGACCGGTTGACCCAATTTGAAGGCATTCTTTCCGGATCGCTTTCGTATATTTTTGGTAAACTGGATGACGGAATAAGCTTGTCAAAAGCTGCCGCCATTGCCCTCGATAAGGGGTTTACCGAACCGGATCCCCGGGATGATCTAAGCGGCCTGGATGTGGCCCGAAAACTATTGATCCTGGCGCGCGAAGCAGGCATGCCGCTTGAGCTGGAGGACATTACAATCGCCCAGGTCTTGCCTGATAAATTTGATAACTCAGGCTCGGTCGAAAGATTTATGAAAAACCTTGAAAACGTTAACGGGCATTTTCAAAGGCAATTCGAAATGGCCAAAAAGGAAGGCAAGGTGTTGCGCTATATTGGCCGCATTCAAGATGGGAAATGCTCGGTTTCTATTGAAGCTGTTGCCAGGGATCACCCGTTTTATGGGGTTAAGGACGGTGAAAACGCATTAGCCATCCATAGCGCCTTTTATCAACCGATCCCCTTTGTTATTCGCGGCTATGGCGCTGGTGCCCAAGTGACTGCCGCCGGGGTTTTTAGCGACTTGCTCAGAACCCTTGCTTGGGTACAGGAGGAACCGATATGAAAATCTCGTTTTATGCGCCCGCCTCAATTGGCAATCTGGGGGTCGGCTTTGATGTGCTGGGTATGGCGGTCAAACCGGTCGATGGGTCCCTGCTTGGCGATGTGGTTCACCTTAGTGCCAATTCCGCAGGTGAAAATACCTTGCATGTATCAGGACCATTCGCTGCCCATTTGCCAAAAAAGGCCACCGACAACATTGTCTGGCACAGTCTGCAGATGTTTAATCAGCGCCTGCGGGAAGCTGGCGGTCAAGTGCAAAACCTGCAAATGGCCCTTGAGAAAAACCTGCCCATAGGCAGCGGGCTTGGCTCCAGCGCGGCATCTTCGGTTGCCGCCATTGCCGGGCTGAATACTTTTTACGGTAATGTTTTCAAGGAACGGAATTTGCTTGAAATGATGGGAGAGATGGAGGCCAGAATCAGCGGAAGTTTGCATTATGACAACGCCGCGCCTTGTTTCCTGGGTGGCGTGCAACTGATGCTGCCCGGGGCGGGCAAAATTTGCCGACCTTTGCCAATTTTAAGGGATTGTTTTTGGGTCATGGCTTATTCGGGGGTTAACATTTCAACAAAAAAGGCTCGTGATATTTTGCCCGAAAATTATTCCCGAAGTGAAACCATCCGGTTTGGTCAGCAACTGGCCGCCTTTATTGATGCCTGTCATTGCCAGAATAGGGAGCAGGCGTTTCGGGCGTTTTCAGATGTTATCGCCGAGCCCTGGCGCGCAATTTTGCTGCCGGGGTATGCCGAGGCAAAAGAGTTTTTATTGCACGAAGGCAGTCTGGCGGTCGGGATATCAGGGTCCGGTCCGACGCTTTTTTCTGTCGCCCGTACCCTGGAAAGTGCCGAGGATCAGGCCCATTGGTTACGCACAAACTATAGTAAAACCAGAGATGCTTTTGTCCATGTTTGCCAAGGGGATGAAATTGGTGCACGGCAACTGTAAGGAAAGCAGGATGAATTTCTATAATCTTAACGAGGACAAAGAACGCCTGGGCTTTGCCGACGCTGTTTGCCAGGGCTACGGGAAAAATCGCGGATTATTTTTCCCCGCATCCATTCCCCGTCTTGCAGATATCGATAAGTTGTTAGAAATGCCGCTGGTCCAGCGAAGCGTGGAGGTGTTGC
Organism: Sphingomonadales bacterium; assembly: GCA_036445535.1. GTDB lineage: Bacteria > Pseudomonadota > Alphaproteobacteria > Sphingomonadales > SMXR01 > SMXR01. The sequence goes on along the minus strand of JAZFRG010000017.1, from coordinate 8,063 downwards.
ACCCCTGGGTCGGCGATGACCTGGACAAAGACCAATTAAGTGCCATTGTTCGCCAGGCCTTTGATTTTCCAGTACCCCTGGTTCAGGTTGATGAGCATTGTTATGTACTGGAGCTTTTCCATGGCCCAACCCTGGCCTTCAAGGATTTTGGGGCCCGCTTTTTGGCGCTCTGCTTGCAGGCTTTTCAGGCCGGTAAGAAAACCACCATCCTGACTGCAACTTCGGGGGATACCGGGGCCGCTGTCGCGCATGCTTTTTATGGCCTGGAGAATATCCGAGTGGTGGTGCTCTACCCGAAAGGCAAAATCAGCCGGTATCAGGAAAAATTGTTTACCACCCTTGGCGGTAACATTGAAACGGTTGCTGTCGAGGGCAATTTTGACGACTGCCAAGCGCTGGTGAAACAGGCCTTTGAGGACCCGAGCGTGACCCAAAATTTGAACCTGAATTCGGCAAATTCCATTAACGTCAGCCGCCTGATTGCCCAGGTTTGTTATTATTTTGAGGCGTTTTCGCAATTGTCGCCACGGCATCGCAACCAGGTCGTTTTGTCGGTTCCCAGCGGAAATTTTGGCAATCTGACAGCGGCTTTGTTTGCCAAGGCTATGGGGCTCCCGATTAAACGCTTTATTGCCGCCACCAACGCCAATGATACGGTTCCCCGCTATTTGCAAACCGGCCGCTGGGATGTGCAGGCTACCGTTGCTACCGCGTCCAATGCCATGGATGTCAGCAATCCCAACAATTGGCCGCGGATTGAGGAAATGCTGGCCACAAGGATCATCAACCCTGCTGATCTTTCCGGGCATGCCGTTAGTGAGAGTGAGACCCGAGAGGCCATCAAATATTTGCATGAGCACGGTTATCTTGGTGAACCCCACGGCGCGGTTGCCTGGCGGGCCCTGCAGAGCACCTTGCAGTCTGGTGAGGTGGGTTTATTTCTTGGCACCGCCCACCCTGCCAAGTTTGGGCAAGTGGTTGAAAAGGTCATTGGCGAAGCGATTGATTTACCCGATGCCTTGAAAAATTCCGCCAACAAAGAAACCCTGTCCACTACTATTAGAGGCGACTATGCCCAGCTCCGGAATATTTTACTGGCAGAAGGGAAAGGCCATTAAGGTTTGGTCTTTTTCCGAAGGTCCTCCAGCCGTGCCTGAATAATGGTTTGTATTTTGTCCCAGTTCGCGACATTTGTGACACTGGTTCAGCCAAACTTTAAAACGACCCATTCTTTTTTCATTGTAATTCTCTATTCCAAAATCGGAGGGTCATTTACCGGATTTTATTGAAATTTGCCAGCCTGAAATTCTTAAGTATCAAAATTGACTAAGGTTTTAACGACAGCGCCTCAACCAAAAGTTCTTCAGATGCGGCGGCAATGACATCAAAAAACCTGGTTGCCGGGTTTAGCGGCTTGCCGTCAAAATCTGTTATAAATCCACCCGCCCCCTCAACGATCGGGATCAGGGCGGCGGCATCATGCCAGCTAAGTTCGGATTCAATAATCAAATCCACCGCGCCGTTTGCCAGCAACCCGTAGGCAAAGGCATCGCCGCCATATGAGGTTACTTTTGCCCGGTCTTTCAGAACCTCGAACCATGTTTTGCTTTTTTCTTTGGAAAACAGATAAGGATCTGTTGTGCTCAACCGGGTTTCGGCCAGTGATTTTGCCCCAGACGTTTTGGCTGGCTTTGCGCCAAACCGGGTGGAGTCATTTTTTCGGCCAATCCATTGGTAATCTAGTATCGGCTGGGTCATCACCCCAAGAATTGGGGTATTGTTTTCGCAAACCGCAATCAGGGTGGTGAAAAGGGGTTTGCCGTTGATAAAAGCAATTGTCCCATCCAGAGGGTCCAGAACCCATGTAAACACGCTGCCCTTATCCACCAGCCCTAGTTCTTCGCCCCAAATGTTATGGTCAGGAAAAGCCTGCCAGATCACCTTGCGCAATTCCTTTTCGGTCTCAAAATCTGCCTCGGTGACTATCGGGGAGGGCGCATCCTTGTCTTCCAAAATAAGGGGTTCTCCAAAATAGCTGGAAAGAATTTTCCCGGCCGCTGTTGCGGCTTTCAGAGCGACTTGTTCAAGATTTTCTTTCGTGGGCGCGGTCATTTTTAAATACTTCTTGCAATCCAATTTGAGTGAGTGTATTAACACGCTAACACATTAAAACAAATACACAAGGTAGAAATTTTATGAGCACGGGGTCCAATAAGAGAAAAATTAGTGAGGATGCCTCCCTAGCAAAAGGGCAATTTGCGGCAAGGCAAATCGAAAAGGATATTGCCCAGCTTGGCGATGCCTTGCTTACTCTTAATACCCCTGAGGAAGCTCTTAGTTTTATCAAGGATATTTGCACCCCATCAGAAATTAGGGCAATTGCTGAGCGCCTGGAGGTTGCTCGTCTTTTGGATATTGGAGAATTATCCTACCGGGAAATTTATGAAAAAACCGGCGTCAGCACGACGACGGTAACCAGAGTTGCTCGTTTTTTATTCCATGAAACCCATCAAGGGTACCGCCTGGTTCTGGACAGATTGAAAGATTAGATAATGAACAGAAACAGGCTAAGGCTTGCCATCCAGAAATCTGGGCGGTTGGCGGAAGAAACTATGCGTTTGCTGCAGGCAATGGGGCTGAGCTTTTCAAAAAGCCGGGATGGGCTTTATTTCAGGGTCAACGAACTGCCTCTTGATGTATTGCGGGTCCGGGACGATGACATTCCGGGTTTTGTTGGTGAGGGCGTGGCGGATCTTGGCATTGTCGGTGAAAATGTTTTTCAGGAAGAAAAAATAACCTGCCCTGAAATTGGTGGTGTTAAAATTTCTCGAGACCTTGGGTTTGCAAAATGCCGACTAGATTTGGCGGTCCCTGAGGCTTTTGACTACAAATCCTTACAGGATTTAAAGGGTTTGAAAATTTCCACAACGTATCCCTCTCTGCTTAGGGAATTTACAGAAAAGCAAGGAATCCCGGTAAATATCATCGAAATGCATGGCTCTGTTGAGGTCTCAACCAGGCTTGGGATTGCGGATGCTATTTGTGACATTGTCGCCACCGGCTCGACCTTAGAGGCAAACGGATTAAAAGCCGTAGAGACCCTTCTGAAAAGCCAGGCGATTTTGATCCAGGCTCCCGGAAATTTAAATGGCGAAAAGGAAAAGGCTTTTGAGCGATTTCTAAATCGTATGGATGGTGCTTTGGCCTCGCGCGAAACCAAATATATTATGCTCAATGCGCCAAAAAATTCCTTGGCAAAAATTAAAAAGCTATTACCCGGGGCCGGAGCCCCGACGATTATACCGCTGGATGGAACCAATGAAAACTTCGCTGTTCATGCGGTTTGCCGTGAAGCTGTTTTTTGGGAAACGATGGAAAATTTAAAAGCTGTGGGTGCCAGTGCCATCCTGGTCGTTCCGATCGAAAAAATGATGAACTAGGAAAATGAAGAATGAAACAGTTTGTGTGGTCAGAATTAACGGATGAGGAAAAATATTCTCTTACGGTGCGGCCAACTAGGGCCTTGGGTCTGACGATTGGGTCTACGGTTAAAGAAATTTTTAAAAGCGTTAAGAACGATGGGGATGCGGCCCTGGTTTCCTTGCGCGAGAAATTTGATGGCATCGTTGATAGCAAAATTATCCTGGATGTTAAGGATGTCATCAAAACCACACCCCAGCTAGAGCCGCCAGAAAAAGCGGCTATAAAAAAGGCCCTTTCCAATATTACAAACTATCACCGGGCAATAAAACCGCTAGACGTTTCACTTCAAATTTCTCCGGGGGTGTATTCCCAATTGGTTTGGCGCCCCTTGGAGCGGATTGGCCTTTATATCCCTGGGGGCAGTGCGCCCTTGGTTTCGACGCTTTTGATGTTGCTGGTGCCAGCGCGCCTGGCCGGGGTTGAGGATATTATTGTAATGACGCCCCCCAGGGGAAAGAGCCTGGTGGACCCGGCGATTGCCTATGTAGCCGATCTTTGCGGAATCAGTAATATTTATGCGATCGGGGGTGCCAGCGCCATTGCGGCGATGACCTATGGAACAAAAACGGTGCCAAAGGTTGATAAGGTTTTTGGCCCCGGCAACGCTTATGTCAATGAAGCCAAGAAATATGCCAGAGGCTTGCCCGAGGGGCCAGCGATTGACCTGCCGGCGGGGCCCAGTGAAGTTCTGGTAATTGCCGATGGGACCGCTAATCCCAAGTTTGTTGCCCTGGACCTTTTGGCACAAGCGGAACATGATCCCCTGGCTCAGGTAGTGCTGGTTTCCACATCCCAGGATCTGGGAAAGGCAGTTCTGGCGGAAATTAAAGTAAAGAAGCAAACCCTTTCCCGGCTAGAAATCATTGACCAGGCGTTGGAAAATGCCCTGATGATTTTGGTGGACGATCTGTCAATCGCGATGGATGTGGCCAACCTTTATGGGCCTGAGCACCTAATTATCAACACTGAAAATCCAGACAGCCTGGTGCCTGAAATTAAACACGCCGGGGCGGTTTTTCTTGGTCCCTGGTCGCCCGAGGCAGCTGGCGATTACGCCACTGGAACCAACCACGTTTTGCCAACGGGCAGGGCGGTGCGGGCTTATAGCGGTCTTTCCACGACCTCGTTCATGAAATCTATATCGGTCCAGAAACTAAGCCAGAAAGGGCTTTTAGAGCTTGGCCCGACGATTGAAAAGTTGGCGGACCTTGAAGGGCTGGACGGCCACCGGTCGTCTATTTCGGTCCGGCTAGATGAAATTAAAAATGGAGGTTCCGGTGTTTGATCCCAGCACCCTGGTTAGGGAAAATATTGCCACTTTGAAGCCCTATACGTCTGCCCGGGATATTTCCGGGAAGGGCGGGGACAAAATTTATCTGGATGCCAACGAAAACCCTTATGAAAATCGCCTTGGGCCTGGCGACAGGTTGAACCGGTACCCCCCAGGCCAGTCTGCGGAATTACTGGCGTGCTTGGCAAGTTTCTATGGGGTTAATCAGGATCAAATTTTAATCACCAGGGGTAGCGACGAAGGGATTGATCTGCTGATCAGATCCTTCTGTGAGCCTAGGCAGGATGCCATCGTAACCTGTCCGCCGACATTCGGGTTTTACCAGGTTTCGGCTTCTATTCAGGGTTGTGAAACGCTGGAGGTTCCGCTTGATAAAAAATTCGGGATAAAAACTGAGGCTTTGATCAAGGCTGGTCAACAAAAAGCTGCCAAAATTGTCTTTTTGTGTTCTCCCAACAATCCGACCGGCAATATTTTGAACCGGGAAGCGGTCCAGAAAACCATCAGCAATCTTTCCAATACTCTGGTGGTGGTGGACGAAGCGTATCAGGAATTCTCAACTGAATCTTCAATAACTCAAGAGTTAGATAATTTCCCAAATCTGGTAATTTTGCGAACTCTTTCAAAGGCCTTTGGCTTGGCAGGAATTCGTTGCGGGGTGGTCATTTCCAGCCCGGAGATTATCAAAATTTTGCGCAAAGTTTTACCCCCTTACCCGGTTCCCATTCCGGTAGAAGAAGGGGCTTTGGCGGCGTTTTCTCCGGCCGGGTTAGCGCGACTGGAATATGAAATCAAAAGCATTACAGAAGGTCGGGAATACCTGAAAAAAGCCCTTGAAGGCCTTCCTGTAGTGGAGAAAATATACCCCAGCGAAACCAATTTTTTACTGGTTCGTTTTCAGGACGCTGCTGTAATAAAAAAGCGCTTCACGACCCGTGGGATTGTTGTGCGTGATTTTTCCGCTGTCCTGCCAAATACCCTCCGCCTGAGTATCGGGGGGAGGGAAGAGCTGGATTTGCTAATTTCGGCTTTGAATTGCGCCTTTAAGCCGTGGCGGAGGGAACGCCACTCCAGGTCCTTGAGGACGACCTGGGAAACCAGTATTTTCACCGCCGTAAATTTGAACAAGTCGACCTCTCCAGATATCAAAACCGGAATCGGATTTTTTGACCATATGTTGGAACAGCTTGGAAAACATGGCGGTTTTGAACTGGCCTTAAAGGCCAAAGGCGACCTTTCGGTCGATGCCCATCACACCGTTGAAGATTGTGCCATATCTCTAGGCCAGGCATTAAAAGAAGCTCTTGGATCGAAACGCGGGATTGAACGGTATGGTTTTACCCTACCCATGGATGAGGCCAGAGCGGAGGTTTTGGTGGACCTTTCTGGCCGGGGGCTGCTCAAATTTGACGGGGTATTTGAAAGGGCGTTTTTGGGCGATTTGCCCACTGAAATGATCCCCCATTTTTTTCAATCGCTGGCTGAAAATATGGGTGCTACCATCCACATCACGGTAGCGGGCAAAAACGATCATCACAAGGCTGAGGCTTGTTTCAAAGCGTTGGGAAGGGCTCTCAAAATAGCTTTTCAAAAGTCGGACAGCGACCTTTTGCCCTCAACCAAGGGGGTTCTGTAATGCGCGTGGCTATTATCGACAGCGGCTGTGCCAACCTGGCTTCGGTCGCCTTTGGGTTGGCAAGGGCAGGGGCTGAGCCATTTGTGACAAAAGATCCCGCTGAAATTGCCAAGGCCCCGCGGGTTATCCTTCCCGGTGTCGGTGCGGCGGCTACGGCAATGGCAAATTTAAAAAAGGCCGGGTTGAATGATCTGCTTCCCACCTTAAAACAGCCGGTTCTTGGAATTTGTCTTGGTATGCAAATCCTTTATGAAAAATCTCAAGAAAATGAAGTTGACTGCCTTGGCATCCTTTCCGGGAAAGTCACCAGGCTTTCCGCTGGTAGCGGTATCCGCGTTCCCCACATGGGATGGAACCAGCTAAAAATTGAGGGAAACATTGATCCTCTGGTCCGGGGCATCCCCGACAAATCCTATGCTTATTTTGTTCACAGCTATTATCTTCCTGAAGGGCAAAATACCATCGTTTCAACAGACTATGGCACCGGAATTTCAGCGATTGTCCGCAAAAATAATTTTTGGGGCTGCCAGTTTCATCCTGAACTTTCTGGGCGAGTGGGCCAAAAAATTCTTTCAAATTTTGTGAGGCCGTAATGCTGATATTGCCTGCGATAGATATTATGAAGGGCGAGTGTGTTCGCCTGGAAAAGGGAGATTTTAGCCGAAAAACCTGCTATGCCATGGATCCTCTTTTTCAGGCCAAAATTTTTGAAACGGCGGGCGCCAAATGGCTCCACGTTGTTGATCTGGATGGTGCCAAAACCGGGATTCTGAATAATTTTTCCTTTGTTCAATCCATTATAGAAAAAACAAGACTTAAGGTTCAGTTTGGTGGCGGTTTAAGAAACATTGAGCAAATCAAAAGCGCACTTGATGCGGGCATTTCTCGGGCTGTGGTTGGTAGTCTAGCGGTTTGCAACCCGGCCGCCATGGCGGAAATAATCAAAGCATATGGGCCGAATGCCCTGGCCGTGGCGCTTGATATTTTTATTCAGGGTGGCGAGGCCCTGGTAGCCTTGAAAGGTTGGCAGGAAAAGTCAAACCTAAAACTTGAAGATTTAATTGAAACCCTTAGCGTTGGCGGTGTGGAAAATTTTCTGATCACCGATATCTCGCGGGATGGCATGCTGGAGGGGGCAAATATTGATCTTTATAAGAAAATCCAAAAACGTTTTCCGAATATTTCAATTCAAGCGTCGGGCGGGGTTACCACTATGGAAGAAATTAAACGCCTTTCTGACAGCGGAATAAGCGCGGCCATTGTAGGCCGGGCAATTTATGAAGGAAAATTAACGCTCAAGGATTTATTTGATGTTGGCTAAACGAATAATTCCCTGTCTGGATGTTCGCCGAGGGCTAGTGGTGAAAGGTGTTAAGTTTCGCAATCACAAGCCTGTCGGTGATATTCTGGAGCTGGCCGAAAGGTATTCGGCAGAGGGGGCTGATGAGTTGGTTTTTTATGACATTACAGCCAGTGCCGACGGTAAAACAATTGACCTCAAATGGGTGTACCAGGTGGCTCGGCTTATAAACATTCCCTTTACGGTCGCGGGGGGAATTCGAACCGTCAAAGACGCTGGCAAAAAGCTTGAAAACGGGGCCGATAAAATTTCAATAAACTCTCCGGCCTTGCAAAACCCGGACCTTATCGACG
>JAZFRG010000016.1:0-7459 GCA_036445535.1 Sphingomonadales bacterium | reverse complement strand
TAAGACAACTTCCTATAACACATGGGTTTGACGACCCTAACGCTACCCCCCTTGAGATAATGTCCGCTTTGGGTCAAAAGCAGACTCTTCGGGGATGTCAGTAGGCCCCGTATTCCATCGATCAGGGAAATCATGTTATCGACCAGCTCGCAGCAGGGAGGGCTTAGCAGACATCGGGCATCTGTGGTACACGATCGAGATCTACGACGGGTTTTTGGACCCTTTTTATGTCGACGGAGGGCTCCCTGGCCGGCCCATCAGTGCGTCCTGGCTGCTTTCAAAAAGTTTGATAAGAAAATCGAGCACTACCCGGATGCGGGCGCTGCGCCGAAGATCCTTGTGCGTGGTCAGCCAAATTTCTTCAACAAACAGCGCTTCGTTCGGAAAAAGGCGGACCAGATTCGTTTGCTGGTCGGCGACAATGCAGGTGTGGATGCCGATCCCATAACCGCTCCGCGTTGCATTGAGGAGCGCCATCATGCTGTTTGAGCGAAAACTAAAATGCCTGAAACGCAGGCCCATTTCGTGCAGCTCCTGTTCGACATACCGCATCACCTCCTGGTGGGGTACAACAAAGGCGTGCTGGCTCAGGTCTGCCATCGTCTTGGGCACCTCGTGAAGCTTCAAATAGTCCTTTGAGGCGTAAAATCCAAAGGCCAGTTCTCCAACCTTCTTGGTTACAAGATCGAGTTGACTTGGGCGGAACAGACGGACCGCGATATCGGCCTCGCGCCGCAAAAGGTCAGCCGCCTGAATCTGCATCATCAGTTGGATCGATATATCAGGATATTGCTCATAAAACTTGCCCAACTGCTGGGTCAGCCATCCGGCGCCTAGGGCCTCAAGCATTGAAATGGCGACCGCGCCGGAAAGCCCCTTTTGGCCACCGGTTACGGTGCGCTCGATTGCCAAGGCTTCGTCAGACATTAGCTCAGCGTGCTGGAGAATCTTCTCCCCGGTCTCGGTTAGACTAAGTCCCTGCGGGGTTCGGAGAAAAAGGGGCGCATCCAGCCGTTTCTCCAGGCCCTCGATCCGCCGACCCACCGTAGGTTGGCTGACCCCTAACTCACGGGCTGCCGCGGACAGACTCCCGGAGCTGGCAACAGCCAAAAACTCCTGAATCCCTTCCCAAACCATCCTATTCATATATGAATATCTATCCTTTAATAATATCGATTGTCTTTCAAATATGAATAACAATATATACCGAACAAGGCAACCCCTTTTAGGAGACGTGACATGATAAAACTTATCCCAACCTTCATCGCCGCGGTGATGCTGGCAATAGCGGTCCCCACCGCGCAGGCCGACACCACGCAAACCATCTGGCTTCATCCCTCGGAATTACTGGACCAGGGCACCCAGGCCCTGCGCAGTGGTGATTATAAGCGGGCGATTAAATCGTTTAAAAGATTTCTCAAGGAGCCCGCCACCAAGAGCAGCCGGGTGACAGCGCACAGCAATCTCTGCATTGCCTATGAGTTTGTCGGTGATCTGGAGGCAGCGGTCAAGCAATGCAACATTGCGATCAAGCTCAACCCCAAACATTGGCGCGCTTATAACAATCGTGGTAATGCCCATTTGGCCGCCGGCGATTACGAAGCGGCAAGCGCCGATTATCAGTTGGCCCTTAAGATCAATCCCAAGGCCGAGGCAGTTCTAGAAAATTTGAAGCTCGCCCTAGCTAAAGCGGCCAAGCAGTAGACATGTCCGACCCTGAACCAGGGTACAATTCTCCTGTCATGATGTTTTAAGCTGCTGGTACTTGGAAGCGCACCCGCCTGCGTTTGCGGCCCCAGTCGCCGGGCGGGCCGTCGAAACGACCAGGCACGGGCGTGCCACAGGTGTCGCAGTTGCCGCCAAAATTGCCATCAAAAAGCAGATTCCAATCGGACAGCTCATGCCAGTCGCGGCCAATCAACAGCTTGCCACAATTGGTGCAATAGGTGCTGGCCGAGGCCTTGTCATGGATGTTGCCCGTATAAACATAATTGATACCGTTCGCACGTGCGATGTCCCGCGCCCGGAACAGGGTTTCAGGCGGCGTGGGGGGCGTGTCGAGCATCTTATAGTCGGGATGAAAAGCGGTGAAGTGCAAGGGCACGTCGGGGCCGAGGTTTTTCATGATCCACTGGGTCATCTCTTCAATCTCGGCAACGCCATCGTTTTCGCCGGGGATCAACAGATCGGTGATCTCGAACCACACGTCGGTCTCATGTTTCAGGTATTTCAGGGTCTCCAGCACGACTTCCAGTTCCGCCGAGCAGAGCTTTTTATAAAATCCTTCCGTGAACGCCTTGAGGTCGACGTTGGCGGCATCCATGTGGCGGAAAAACTCAGCTCTAGGCTTTTCACAAATGTAGCCAGCGGTCACCGCCACCGTCTTGATGCCGCGCGCGTGGCACGCTTTTGCCACATCAATGGCGTATTCGAAAAAAATCACCGGGTCGTTGTAGGTAAACGCCACCGATCGGCAGTTGGTTTTCACGGCGGCGGCGGCGATCATCTCCGGCGACGCGACACTTTGCAGTTTGTCGAATTCGCGGGATTTTGAAATGTCCCAGTTCTGGCAAAACTTGCAGGTCAGATTACACCCGGCGGTACCAAAGCTCAGCACCGGTGTGCCCGGCAGGAAATGACTAAGCGGTTTTTTTTCGATGGGATCGATACAGAACCCGGACGAGCGGCCATAGGTTGTCAGCACGATTTGCTCACCTTCGCGGGCCCGTACAAAACACAAGCCTCGCTGGCCCTCGCGCAGCTTGCAATAGCGCGGACAGATATCACATTGCAGACGGCCATCGGAAAGCGCGTGCCAATGCTGACCGGGAAATGCCGGGTCCGGTTTCATAGCTGTATCACTCCGGTGGTTCATGAACATGCTATACCCAAAACCCTGGATTGGAAAGATCGGTAGCCAATTTTAGCAAAAATGGCGTATAGTTTTGTGCACATTCGAATTTTTTGGGGACCTCAAAAATGTCTGTCCGAGCCGCCGCCATTGCTGGCCAGTTTTATCCCGCTGACGCAGGCGAACTGCGCGCCGCTGTTGAGGGATATCTGAGCGCTGCCGATGCCGGAGATGGGGCGGTGCCTAAGGCGATCATCGCGCCCCACGCCGGGTTCGTTTATTCCGGCGCCGTTGCCGCCTCGGCCTATGCCCGGCTGGCCCCGGCCGCTGACCGGATCAAGCGTGTGGTGCTGTTGGGGCCAAGCCACCGGGTCGCGCTCAAGGGCATCGCCTTGAGCGGCGCCGATTTTTTCGAAACCCCGCTGGGCCGGATCCGCCTCGACAAACAAGCCGCCGCCGACCTCAAAGGGCTCGGTCAAGTCGGTGTGTCCGATCCGGCACACGCGCAGGAACATTCTCTGGAGGTCCATTTGCCCTTCCTGCAAGTGCTGCTCAACGATTTCACCCTGGTGCCGCTGGTGGTCGGGCAAGCGCCACCGGAACAAGTGGCCGAGGTCATGCGGCGTCTGTGGGGCGGCCCGGAGACTTTGATTGTGGTGTCTTCCGATCTTAGTCATTACCTGGACTATCACGAGGCGCAAATAATCGACAACCGGACCCGCGACGCTATCGAAAACCTGGCCCCGCAAGATATAGAGAAGGGTGGTGCCTGCGGCCGCTATCCGGTTGGCGGACTGCTGCGCATCGCCGCCAATGCCGGCATGCGGGTGGAAACCGTCGATCTCAGGAATTCCGGTGACACGGCTGGCGGCAAGGACCGGGTCGTTGGTTATGGCTCGTGGCTGTTTTTCGATCAGGATTTCGAGGCCCGCACACGGGCGCTGCTGGACAAGCACGGGGCGCGCTTGCTCAAGATTGCCGGCGCCACCATCACCCTTCGCTGTCAAAACCCGGACAACAAGAAAATCAGAATTGCCAACCTACCAAATGCTTTGAAAGCCAATGGCGCCAGCTTTGTCACTTTGAAAACCGCTCAAGGACAGCTTCGCGGCTGCAGTGGATCTGACCAAGCGCACCGGCCGTTGGCCATGGATGTGGCGAATAGCGCCCTCAAGGCCGCCTTCAATGACCCCCGTTTCAAACCTGTCACCGAGGCCGAGCGGGAAAGCCTGCAACTCTCCATTTCAGTGCTTAGTCCAAAAGCGGAGATGACAGTGCAGAGTGAGGGCGATCTGTTGGCCCAATTGCGGCCCGGCCAGGATGGCCTGGTCATTCAAGACGGAACCATGCGGGCCCTGTTCCTGCCCGCCGTGTGGGAGCAAATGGCAGAACCGGCGGTCTTCCTCGCGCATTTGAAAAAGAAGGCCGGCATGGCCCCTGGGCATTGGTCGCCAAACTTCAAGGCTTGGCGGTTTATCGCCGAGGAAGCCTTCGCCCGCGACCTTGACGACCCAGGATCGGTTTGGCGATAGCCGACTGATTGACAAACAGGTGCCCTGACAGCATTCATTTTCCAGACATAACCCTATAGGAAATTACTGGATAATAAGCCCTTACTGGTCTCGAAACCCGGCAGGGGTGCACGCCGCTTCTCCCCTTTCGCCATCTAACTCACAGGTTCCCTAGATTTGTTGATTATACATTAAATGTGGCTCAAAAGAGCAAAGGCCGAATGACCTCCGTTTGGCAAACATTTTTTTTATAAATGGTGTCAAAATGAGTTTTCTACTCCCCGGCAATTCACCCAAATTCAATCACTTGCCTCGGCCAGGATTTGCAATTCGGGTTCATTTTTGAGCTGGATGATGTTACGTTTTTCAATGCCAATTAGACCTTCCTTGGCAAAGGCGGAAAAGGTCCGGCTGACGGTCTCGATGGTCAGTCCTAGGTAATCTGCGATGTCCTCACGCGGCATTGGTAGAACAAAACTTTGGCCAACATGGTTCAGGGCCTTTTCTGCCGCTAAATGCAATAAAAACGCGGCCAAACGTTCCCGCGATGACATACGGCCGAGCCCGGCCATCTGGTTTTGGCTGATAACCAGTTTGCTCATAAACATGCTCATCAGCCGACTTTTCATTACCGGGATATCTTCGAACATTGCCTGAAGTTTCGGCCGCGAAAAGCAACACACTTTAACATTGGTTACAGCTTCGGCTGAATAGGAATAGTGGCCCTCTAGATTAAGCCCAAGGAAATCTCCCTTATAAAGGAAATCAAGGATTGCCCGGCGGCCGTCGGGTAAAAACTTGACCAGGCGAATGACCCCTTCGCTGAGGGTATAATAGTGGGTCAGATCCTCCCCCTCGGTAATGATGGTCTGGCCCGGGGCGAATTTCATCGGGGTCATGATTTCTTCAAGACGGTCCAGTTCTTCACAGGCTAAAACCGCACAAAGGCTGCTTTCCCGCTTAACGCAGTTAAGGCATCGCTCCACTTTATTTAAGGACGGTGGGGGCTTGAAGTCTGAAAGGTCGAATTTGGTTTGGTTTTTTTCCATAATTAAGACCCATTCCGAGGACAGATTAAAACTATCGCAGGGAATGGGCCTTAACAAGGTTTAAGTTTTGACGGGCGGTAGCCTAACAAAACCTATTTGGCTGGGCCTTCACGGTAAACCTCAGGGTTGTCGGGGCCTTCAACCTGTAAAAACCCTACTAGGCCTTTTTCCGCCCGGCTTAGAGCATGATCAACAAGAACATAGGTTCCCGGAACCTCAAGCTTGAAATCAACAATGGTGGCTCCGCCCGGGGGCACCGAAACCGTCTGGACAGTTTTGACCCTGGCGGAAGGATCGGTTGACCCAAAAAGATAGACGGTATCGAACATTTCGCCAATAACGTGAAAGGAGGAGGTGTAATTGGGGCCGCCGACGCCGAAGAAAATCCGGATGGTTTCACCAACTTTAGCTTTCAGTGGGGCTTTTTCGGTCAAGGCCCCAACCGCGCCATTAAAAAGGAAATATTCCGGGCGCTCATAAAGAAGTTTTTCAAAGCTCTCCAGAACCTCACCCTGGGTCCCGAAGGGTTCCTCGGTGTAGAGTTCGCCTTGCATGACATAAAATTCATGGTCGACTGGGGGCAGGCCCTCCTCGGGTTCGACCAAAATCATGCCATACATGCCATTGGCGATATGCGAGGCGACCATTGGAATGGCGCAATGATAAACGTAAAGACCGGGTTTCAGGGCTTTGAAGGTAAAGACCTTTTCTTCACCCGGTGCGGTTTCAGTCAGGACACCGCCGCCACCCGGGCCGGTCACGGCATGAAAATCCACATTGTGCATCATCCAGCTATCTTCCGCATTCTTGAGGCGCACTTCCACGGTATCGCCAACGCGCACCCTGACCATTGGTCCCGGGACCTTGCCGTTGAAGGTCCAGTACCGGTACTCTGTGCCCTTAGCCAGAGTTCCCATCAATTCTATGGTTTCCAGCTCAACCCGAACTGTTTGGGGTTCGCTCCGGTTGATCGGCGGGGGCAAATCAGTTGGGGCTTTGACAATATCTACCGGGGCCGCTTCCTGGGCAAAACCCTGTGATTCCAGGGCAATAAAACCCAAAGTGAAAGTCAAAATGGCAAGAAAAATTAGCCAGATTTTTGAGGAGGCTGGAAGGATGGTTTTCATGGTCGTTTCCTTTTCATTTTTTAAATGCTGCCGTTATTTGGGCATGGGGAAATTGTGACATAAAAAGTATAGTGAGAATTTGATTTGAATCAAATTGTGGGCCTTTATTTCAGGTTAAGAAAAATCCTGTTCAATCAATTGAAAAAGGATTTCCCATGGCCCTAAACACCTTCCCCTCCGGAAAACATTTATCCATCACAAAATTTATTTCAAGGTTATTGTTTGTCTTTTTTGGGATGGCGCTTAGCTTTTCCGCCCCGGGGAACGCCGATGAGGAAAACTTGCAGGATGCCTTCAAGAACGGGAAATTTATCCTCGATACCCGGGTAAGGTATGAAAATGTTAAGGCCGCCAATTTTATCAACAATGCGGAGGGCTTGACCTTCCGGGCCAGGTTTGGTTTTGAGACCGCTCCTTATAAGGGGTTCGTTCTACTTGCCGAAGGGGACTTTACCCGCGATCTCGGGGTTAACGATTTCAACAGCACGGTCAATGGAAAGACCCAGTTTCCGGTTATCGCGGACCCGGATTCAGCCCGGTTGAACCGTTTTTCTATTACCTATTCGGGCCTGGATAAATTCACCTTTGGGGTTGGCCGTCAACGCCTGGTTCTGGACAACGCCCGGTTTGTCGGCAATGTCGGGTTTCGCCAAAACGAACAAACCTTTGATTCGGCCCTTTTCCAAACCAACTTGATAGATGAGGTGACTTTTACCTATGTTTATGTTTGGCAGGTCAACCGGATCTTCGGCAGCCAGTCCCCGGTAGGTAAGCTTGATACCAAGACCCATTTGTTTAATGTTTCCTACGGTGGCCTTCCGGTGGGAAAGATTACTGGTTATGCCTACTTTATGAATGTCGATGGCGCTGCGGCGGCTTCAAACCAAACCGTTGGCATTCGCCTCACCGGTGAGCAGGAAC
>JAZFRG010000015.1:0-4297 GCA_036445535.1 Sphingomonadales bacterium | reverse complement strand
ATTTATCGCGTGAAATTTCGCTTATCCCCGTAGCTTCAGGCTCACCCTCAGGGGCACCAAATTTCGAAATCGCCTTGGCCTTTAGGGTTTTGAATTCCATGATATCCAGAAACGAAAAAAGCGCCTCTGGTTCGATGTCCTTGACCTTGAAATCCTCTAATTTTTCCTCAACCGGGACATTTTGCATGAGGGTTACAAGCTCTTTTGAAACCCGCGCTTGATCAGCAAATTCGATTAAATTTTCCCGGCGTTTAGGTTGCTTGATCTCGCCCGCGTTTGATAGAAGCGTTTCTAAATCGCCGTATTGATTGATCAGCTCCGCAGCCCCCTTGATGCCAATGCCGGGAACCCCCGGGACATTATCCGAACTATCACCAGCCAACGACTGTACATCAATGACTTTTTCCGGCCCGACGCCAAATTTCTCAAAAACCTGATCAGGTCCTATCGCCAGATTTTTCATCGAATCGAAAAGCTCAATGCCATTTTCCACCAGCTGCATTAAATCCTTGTCGGATGAAACGATGGTGGTTTTTATGCCCTGCTCTTTGGCGCGGCGGGCATAGGTGGCGATAATATCATCGGCCTCGAAACCCTTCATTTCAATGCACGGCACATTAAAAGCGGCCACCGCATCACGGATCAAGGGAAACTGAGGAATCAGGTCTTCCGGGGCCGGTGGCCGGTTGGCCTTGTATTCGGGGTAAATGTCGTTCCTGAAGGTGCGCCGACCGGCATCAAAAATAACCGCAATGTGGGTTGGTTTTTCGCTGCTGGCCAGATCTTCCAAAAACTTGAAAAGCATGTTTGAAAAACCTAATACAGCATTAACCGGGGTGCCATCAGACCTTGGTTTAATATTTCGAAGGGCATAATAGGCGCGGAAAATATAACCCGAGCCATCTATCAGATAGATGTGGTCCCGTTCGTTATCTTGTGCCTGGTTCACGACCTTCAGACTTTATCGGCGGGGCCAGATTTCAGGATGAAAAGCTTGTCACAATAAGGGCACTCAACCCGGCCCTCATCGCCCATATTCAGGAAAACCCTTGGATGTCCCAGCGCGCCCTCACTGCCGTCACACTTAACTTGTCTGGTGGTTACTTTTTCGGTTTCCGGAGGCGCAATTGTCATTCTCATCAAGTCCCTTTTTGTTTCCATGACTTATACCCAAGGCCCGGTTAAGAGACAACCGCTGTCTCAAATCTGTGATTGCCCAAACCTTTCAGGGGTGCTAGTCGAGAAGGCGAAATTTCCAAGGAGCTTTAGGCCAAAGAATGACCAGCCAAATTTTAAAAACCCCTACCGCTGCGATTGAGGTTACTGGCCTCGACAAAGTTTATGCAGGAGGCAAAAAAGCTGTCGAAACACACGCCCTGAAATCGGTCGACCTGACCATTCCAAAGGGCTCATTGTTTGCACTTTTAGGGCCTAATGGTGCCGGAAAATCTACTTTTATCAATATTCTGGCCGGGCTGGTTAAAAAAACCGGCGGCGTGGCCAAAATCTGGGGATTTGATATCGAAAAGGAACCCCGGGGAGCCGCCAGCTCGCTGGGTGTGGTTACCCAGGAAATTACCTTTGATCCGTTTTTTACGCCCCGTGAGATGCTTGACCTTCAAGCCGGGCTTTATGGCGTTCCTAAATCTGAACGCATAACCATGGACCTTTTGCAAATGGTTCGGTTGGAGGACAAGGCCGATGCTTATTCCAGAACCTTGTCGGGTGGGATGAAACGTCGCCTGATGGTCGCTAAGGCAATGGTCCATTCACCGCCGATATTGATTCTTGATGAACCAACCGCCGGGGTTGATGTGGAGCTTAGGCATGAACTTTGGGAGAATGTAAAAAACCTCCACAGGCAAGGCGTGACCATAGTGCTGACCACCCATTATCTGGAAGAAGCCGAAGAACTTTGTGATACCATTGCCATTATTAACCACGGCGAGGTCATAGCCTGTGAGCCCAAGACCGAACTTTTAAAACGAATTGATGAGCGCCAGGTTCGAATCGATTTGAAAAACCCTTTAAAAAAGCTGCCTAAAGTTTTTGAGGCCTTTGGTGCTTCGCTGGAAAACCCAAAAACCATTACCCTGCAGATCAGCAAGGAAGGCGATGGTATGGGCCAGATTTTTAACGCTTTGAGGCAGGCCAACCTTGAAGTTCACGACTTTACCTCCAGTGAAACCGACCTGGAGGATGTTTTCATCCAACTGACGAAAAAGTCAGCTTAGGAGGCGTCCATGTCCAGGGACTTTGATATCCTGATTATCGGCTCCGGGGCAGCGGGGCTGGCAGCGGCTTTGCATCTGGCCAATACGGCCAGGGTTGGTGTGCTTTCCAAAGGATTTCTGTCTGATGGTTCAACCACCTGGGCACAGGGCGGGATTGCAGGGGTTCTGGCAAAAACCGACAGCGTAGAATCGCATATTGAAGATACCATGGTGGCAGGGGCCGGACTGTGCCATGAAAAAACCGTCCGCTTTGTCGTAAAAAATAGCCGCCGGGCCATTGAAAACCTAATCAAGGCCGGGGTGCCGTTTAGTGAATACAGCGGCGAAGATAAGAAGTTTGATTTTCACCTGACAAAAGAAGGCGGACATTCCCACCGGCGGGTTATCCACGCCGCGGATGCCACTGGTAAGGCGGTCCAGGAAACCCTGGAAAGTAAAGCCCGGGCCCACAAAAATATCACGCTTTTAGAAAATCATATGGCGGTTGACCTGATCACCGCCCGGCACATCGAAGGCAATGGGAAAAAAGCTGGCTGCTTTGGGGTTTATGCCTTTGACGCAGAAAACGATCACGTCACAAGACTTTCAGCAAAAGCGACGATTCTTGCCACTGGCGGGGCCAGCCGGGTTTATCTTTATACCTCAAACCCCGATGGTTCGACCGGTGATGGCATTTCACTGGCCTGGCGGGCGGGATGCCGGGTTGCCAACATGGAGTTTAACCAGTTTCACCCAACCTGCCTTTATCACCCGAAAGCCAAAAACTTTTTAATCACTGAGGCGCTCCGCGGTGAAGGGGCAATTTTAAAGCGGCCCGATGGCACCCGCTTTATGCCTGAATTTCATGAGAAGGCTGAGCTGGCCCCGAGGGATATTGTTGCCCGGGCCATCGACCATGAGATGAAAAGGCTTGGGCTGGAATGCGTTTATCTGGACATTACCCATAAGGGTAAAGATTTTATCATTGAGCACTTCCCGACCATTCATAAACGCTGTCTGGAATTTGGTTTTGACATCACTAAAGAGCCTTTGCCCGTGGTGCCCGCGGCGCACTATACCTGCGGCGGAGTGATAACTGATCTTAAGGGCAGGACCGATGTGCCGGGGCTTTATGCCATCGGTGAGGTTGCCCATACCGGGTTGCACGGTGCCAACCGTATGGCTTCGAACTCGCTCCTGGAATGCCTGGTGTTTGCTGAGGCCGCGGCGGGGGATATCAATTCCAACCTGGCATCCCTGCCGGAGAACCAGACCGCTAAACCCTGGGATGAAAGCCGGGTCACCGACAGTGATGAAGAGGTCGTGGTCTCCCACAACTGGGATGAGCTTAGGCGGTTCATGTGGGACTACGTCGGCATTGTCCGGACCGACAAGCGGTTAGAGCGGGCTCTTCGCCGGGTGCAGATGCTGGGCCGTGAGGTTACCGATTATTACGGCAATTTCCGGGTCACCCAGGATTTGCTGGAACTCAGATCGCTGGTGATGGTTGCTGAACTGATCATTAAATCAGGGATCGCCAGAAAGGAAAGCCGCGGGCTCCATTATTCGCTGGATTATCCTGAGCTTTTGGACCAAGCCCAGGATACCATCTTAAAGCCATAAAAAGAAAAAACTTGCCCCAGACACACCTTTAGATTTAATTTACCTACTTAGATAACTATTTTTAAGGGTGGCGGTAATGGTCTGGCAAATTACATTGATTATAATATTTATTGCCCTGGTAGATCTGGCGATTACCTTTATTCTTTTCAAACATCTATCGTCCTGGGCAAAAGGGCATTGGGAAGGCGGGGGACATAAAATTGCTTATGGCGGTGCGCTCGCCGGATTCGTTTTGATTTTTTTCCTTTTAACCCAAACCGTTTTTTCTTTTATCGATATTGTTAATTCCAACGAGGAAACTTCCATTAATCTTGATGGTCAATGGATCATGTATTTTGAAAGCCCGGAAGATACTGCCAATAGGACAAAATTGGGCACTGCCTTTATTGAACAGGAAAAAAAATCAAGCCATTTTATTATGCGGGGAACGATAGAAAGTTCAGTCGAAAATGATGTAGAAA
>JAZFRG010000014.1:0-2303 GCA_036445535.1 Sphingomonadales bacterium | reverse complement strand
CGTCCCGCCGGAAGACCCGCCTGAAGACCCTGCCGATCAGCCAACACCATCTATGTAATGAAATTCCTAAACGCTGTAATACATCTCAAATTCAATGGGGTGCGGGGAAAGCTCAAAGCGGGCATTCTCTTCCCATTTCAAATGCAAATAGGCATCGATCTGATCATCTGAGAATACCTCGCCTTTTTTCAGGAAGTCGCGGTCTTTGTGGAGCGCCTCCAGGGCTTCGCGCATGGAAACCGCCACGGTTGGCACGTCAGCGAGTTCCTCGGGCGGCAGGGCGTAAAGGTCTTTATCCATAGCTTCGCCGGGGTGAATTTTATTCTGGATGCCATCAAGGCCGGCCATCATCATTGCCGCAAACGCCAGATACGGATTAGCCGTCGGGTCAGGAAATCTAACCTCAACACGCTTGCCCTTGGGGCTTGTGGTGTAGGGGATGCGACAGCTGGCAGAGCGGTTGCGGGCTGAATAGGCCAACAGCACCGGCGCTTCAAAGCCCGGCGTCAAGCGCTTGTAGGAATTTGTCGAACAATTGGTGAAGGCATTCAGGGCCTTGGCGTGCTTGATGATGCCGCCAATATAAAACAGCGCCAACTCGGATAAGTCAGCATAACCATTGCCGGCAAATAAAGGCTTGCCCGATTTCCAGATCGACTGGTGGGTGTGCATGCCCGAACCGTTATCGCCTTCAATGGGCTTGGGCATAAAGGTCGCAGATTTCCCCCAGTTGTTGGCGACCTGGTGAACGACGTATTTAAAAATCTGCATGCGGTCGGCGGTCTGGGTCAGGGTGCCATGAATCATCCCCAGTTCGTGCTGGGAAGGGGCAACTTCGTGGTGGTGCTTGTCCATTGGAAGACCCAAGGCCTTCATGGTGCTGACCATCTCGGCCCTGATATCATTGGCGCTATCGACAGGCGCAACCGGGAAATACCCGCCCTTGATGCTGGGCCTGTGGCCGAGATTGCCCATTTCATATTCGCGGGCCGAGTTAAAGGGGCTTTCGACATCGTCCAGTTGGTAAAACGCAGACCCGTATTCTACCGAGAAGCGGACATCATCAAACATAAAAAATTCTGCTTCGGGACCAAAGTAGGCGGTATCGCCAATGCCGGAAAATTTTAAATATTCCTCGGCGCGTTTGGCGGTTGATCTGGGGTCGCGGTTATAGGCCTGGCCGGTGGAGGGGTCTAAAATATCGCAAAAAACCACCAGCGTGCCCTGGGCCACAAACGGGTCCAGGAAGACCGAGGATAAATCGGGCATTAAGATCATGTCCGATTCGTTAATGGCCTTCCAGCCCCCGATTGAAGAGCCGTCAAACATAACGCCATCTTCAAACATGTCCTCATCCATGGCATCGGCATCCATAGAGAGGTGCTGCCATTTACCCTTGGGATCGGTAAAGCGGAGGTCAATCCACGCGATGTCGTGTTCTTTTCTAAGTTTGGAAAGTTCTTTAAAATCTAGATTCTCAAAATGGGCCACGGGCCGTCCCTTTCGTGCCAAAAATCATAAATGTTGTGGTTTGGGTTTCATAAAACACCCCCCTTGGTGCTCATGAAAATATGGTCTGCACCCGTGGGGGCTTTCTGTCAACCGGCAAAAAAAGCATTTTTTATAAAAGTTTACAGGCCTAAAAGGCGCCCCGATTTAAGGACGGGGGAGAGGTCATTGATAAGCTTGAAGAATTCGCCCTAGATGGCTTCTTTTCCGGTCTCTGCGGTCCTGATGCGGACGGCCTCAGCAACCTCGGAAATGAAGATTTTGCCATCGCCAATGCGACCGGTTTTGGCAGCACTAAGAATCGCTTCAATGACCTTGTCCAGCATCGGATCATCGATCACCACTTCGATCTTGATTTTGGGCAAGAAGTCAACGACATATTCGGCACCGCGGTAAAGCTCGGTATGGCCTTTTTGGCGACCAAACCCTTTGGCCTCGGTAACCGTGATCCCTGTGACGCCAGCCTCTTGTAAAGCATCTGTGACATCATCTAGCTTGAATGGTTTAATTATCGCTTCTATTTTCTTCATCGGTTTTCTTCATCGTTTGTTGCCGGGTCTTAATAAAGGTCTTATACCATGAAGAAAGACCCTGTGAAGCGTCTTGACGGCATGACGTCTTACGTTTAAGAAACACGGCGTTTTGTTTATGGCGGGCGTAGCTCAAATGGTTAGAGCACCGGCTTGTGGTGCCGGGGGTTGGGGGTTCAAGTCCCCTCGCTCGCCCCATTATTAGAAAGTAAAATAATAAATGAATAAAATTAATACTCTCCCCAAACCACTTCTCCAAAATAT
>JAZFRG010000013.1:0-3520 GCA_036445535.1 Sphingomonadales bacterium | reverse complement strand
TGGCCCCGACAGCATCATTGATGCGCTCAACCGCATCAGGGGGGCCTTTAACTTATCAACCGTGGCCCAGGCCGCAGGGATTGCCGCCTTGCAAGACCAGGATTACATCGATGGCATCCGTGAATTAAACCATGCCGAGCTGCCCCGGGTTCGGGAAGCCCTTGAGGGGATGGGATTAGAAGTTTTGCCCAGCATCGGCAATTTTGTACTGGTGAAATTTCCCGGCGGCCAAAAACAAGCTTTCGAGATTTTTTCAAATTTAAAAAAACGTGGTATAATCCTGCGGCCTGTTGGCGGCTATGGGTTGCACGAATTTTTGCGCATTACGATTGGTTGTGCGCATGAAAATGAGCCAATGCTTGAAGCAATGGCGGAAGAACTTGGAAATTAAGAATGAAAATCACCACCAGATTGGGCAAAGAGGTCGAGGTCAACGATGATTACACGGTTGACCAGAACTGGGAACAATTCACCCCTGAAGAACACGCCCGCTGGGATACGCTTTACCGCCGTCAGCGCAAAATCCTGCCCGGCAAGGCCTGCAAAGAATATCTCGAAGGCCTTGATTTACTTAGAATTTCCAAGGCTGGCATCCCCCATTACGGGCGGCTTTCAGAGCGCCTAACCAAGGCCACCGGGTGGAGCGTGGTTGCGGTACCTGACCTGGTGCCTGACGATGTTTTCTTTGACCATTTGGCCAACCGCCGGTTTCCCGCGTCTGATTTTATCCGGGGGGCGCACCAGATGGATTATCTCCAGGAACCGGATAATTTCCATGATGTTTTTGGCCATGTGCCGATGCTCGCCAATCCGGTTTTTGCCGATTATATGGAAGCTTACGGCAAGGGCGGCCAGCGCGCCTCGGGCAAGGGGGTTTTGCATAATCTGGCGAGGCTTTACTGGTACACGGTGGAATTCGGTTTGATCCAACGTCCGGGGCAGAACATGCAAATTTTCGGCGCGGGGATTTTGTCCTCGAAGGTTGAATCGGTTTTTTGTCTGGAGGACGCTTCCCCCAACCGGATCCATTTTGACCTTTTAAGAGTGATGCGTTCCAAATACCGGATTGATGATTTCCAGCAAGTCTATTTTGTCATTAACAGCTTTGAAGAGCTGTTTGACGCGACCCTCCAGGACTTTGGCCCGATCTATAAGGCGCTGGCCGATCTCGATGATCTGGAGATTACAGATATGCTTGGCAAAGACAAAGTTTACACCAAGGGCAGCCAGGATTATGCGACCAGACGGGCGCAGGGTGAATCCCAGGAAAATGTTTTAAATTCAGCGGCTTAAGGGTTATTTGCCAGCGGCAATACGGCGCTCGGCAATCGCATCGGCAACCTTGTTGGTGGGCAGGCCTTTGCTGTCGGCTTCAGCGAAAACTTCCAGCAAGGTGACTTCGATCTCTTCGACCTTGCACATGCCATCAATATGGTTTGATATCCGGCCATGAACCTCGTTGGCAACCTGGATAATGCCGCCGGCGTTGATAACATAATCCGGCGCATACAAAATCCCCAGCGCTCTTAATTCTTCACCGTTTTCAGCGCGTGCCAGCTGGTTATTGGATGCGCCGGCGATAATCGGAACATTCAGATGGGGAATGGTATCGTCGTTTAAAATCGCCCCCATGGCGCAAGGCGCCAAGACATCGCCCTCCTGCTTTAAAATGTCATCAACATGAACAGCGTGGGCACCAAATTCTTTGACCACCCGGTCAACATTTTCCTGGTGGATATCGGTCACAACCAGGGTCGCGCCCGCTTCATGAAGCTCTTTCGTGAGGTTATAGCCAACGTGGCCCACGCCTTGAATAATAACCCGAAGCCCCTCAAGGCTGTCTTTCCCGAGGCGGTGTTTTACCGCCGCTTTGATGCCGTGAAAAACCCCGTGGGCAGTAAAAGGTGAAGGGTCGCCAGAGGCGGCTTTACCGGTCTCAAGGCCAGCAACCCATTTGGTCTGGGTGCCAACCAAATGCATGTCGTCAACGGTTATGCCTACGTCTTCGGCGGTGATATAATAGCCCCCCAGCCGGTCAATTCCGCGGCCAAAGGCTTCCATTAGCGCCGGGGTTTTATCTTTTTTGGAATCGGCGATTATGACTGATTTGCCGCCGCCCAGGCCAAGTTTGGCCATGGCATTTTTATAACTCATGCCCTTGGAAAGCCGGAGGACATCTTCAATAGCATCCTGCTCCGTGGCGTAATTCCACATTCTGCAACCGCCAACAGCTGGCCCGAGCGCTGTTGAATGAATGGCAATAATGGCCTTCAGTCCGGTCTTGTCATCTGAAAAGAAAACGACCTGTTCGTGGTTGTCAAAATCTGGCGCTGAAAAGACGCTCATACTTGAAAATTTCCTAACTTTTTGCAGCATATGGGACCCCTTTTGAAACTGTCGAAGGGTTCCCCTAAAGCATTGATAGTTTGTTGGCAAGCGGTAAGACTATGGCATAAAGTTAAAGAAATTGGATGCCAAGTTGGCCGGAAAATCAGCCAATAAATGTTATAATAGACCTAAACTAAGCAATTTTATTTCTTGCATTTAAAACTTTCTAAGCCGTCTCATTAAAGAGCTCGCGGCCAATCAGCATGCGCCTGATCTCGGAAGTACCGGCACCAATCTCATAAAGCTTGGCATCGCGGAGCAATCTGCCGGTCGGATATTCGTTGATATAGCCGTTGCCGCCCAGCGATTGAATGGCTTCGAGCGCCATCCATGTGGCCTTCTCGGAAGCGTATAAAATACAGCCTGCGGCGTCTTTCCGGGTCGTTTCACCGCGGTCACAGGCTGCCGCTACCGAATAGGTATAGGCCCGACAGGCATTAAAGGTGGTGTACATATCAGCCAACTTGCCCTGCATCAACTGGAAGGTGCCGATCGGTTTGCCGAACTGTTCGCGTTCATGCAAATAGGGAATTACAACATCCAGGCAGCTGGCCATAATGCCCAGGGGGCCCCCGGATAAAACCACCCGTTCATAATCAAGCCCGCTCATCAAAACGTTCACGCCCTTGTTTTCTTCGCCGAGAATATTCTCGTAAGGCACTTCGCAGTCTTGAAACACCAGCTCGCAGGTATTGGACCCCCGCATGCCCAGTTTATCGAGCTTTTGGGCGGTCGAAAAACCCTTCATACCCTTCTCGACCAAAAACGCGGTAATGCCCTTTGAACCTGCCTTTGGGTCGGTTTTGGCATAAACCACCAGGGTGTCGGCATCGGGGCCATTGGTGATCCACATTTTAGTGCCGGTTAAGACGTAGCAATCGTTTTTCTTGACCGCCTTTAGCTTCATGGAGACGACATCCGAGCCGGCACCCGGCTCACTCATGGCCAGCGCCCCGACATGTTCACCGGAAATTAATTTGGGCAGGTATTTTTCTTTTTGCTCCTTGGTGCCGTTCTTGGTGATCTGGTTGACGGTTAAATTTGAATGGGCACCGTAAGACAGGCCGATCGAGGCCGAACCCCGTGAAATTTCTTCCATGGCAACACAGTGCGCAAGGTAGCCCAGATTGGC
>JAZFRG010000012.1:0-8629 GCA_036445535.1 Sphingomonadales bacterium | reverse complement strand
GTCGAAGAAAAAAGACCTTTGCCGCCAAATGAAAAAATGAAATCCGAGGGCGAAAAAATAATCGCCGCCCTCCCAAAGGGGGCTTTTATTGTCGCCATGGATAAGACCGGTCAAAGTTTCCCCTCCCACGATCTTTCTCAAAAAATTGAAAAATGGTTTTCAGCCGGTGGTGCCCATATCGTCTTTTTGATCGGCGGCTCGGATGGCTTGTCCGCGGCGGCTTTAAACGCAGCAAATACCAAACTTTCCTTTGGCCCCATGACCTGGCCCCATCAGTTGGCGCGGGTCATGCTTTTAGAGCAGCTTTACCGCGCCTGGGCGATCCTTGGAGGGCACCCCTATCATAAATAGGAAGCTAAAACCTGCACTGGCGAAAAAAGCGATATTCCCCTATATGATTTAGACCATGCTGAAAAAACCTGACCATAAGCCAAAACCTGTTGTCCTTTGCATTTTGGACGGTTGGGGTCACGCTGAACCAGGGCCGACCAATGCTATTTTTAAGGCCATCACCCCCACCTATGACAAGTGGTGGCAAACCTGCCCCAGGTCTTTCCTGAAAACCTCGGGCGCGGCGGTTGGCTTGCCCGATGGCCAGATGGGCAATTCGGAAGTTGGTCATATGAATATTGGTGGCGGTCGGGTCGTTGAACAGGACCTGCCCAGAATTGATACGGCGATTAAGGACGGCTCGTTTGATAAACTCCCTGCCCTGCTGGGCACCATCGAATTATTAAAGGAAAATGGCGGGACCCTTCATGTCATGGGGTTGATGTCGCCGGGCGGCGTTCATTCTCATCAGGATCACATTGCAGCGCTCGCCAGACTTTTTTCCGGGGCCTCAATCCCTGTTAAAATTCACGCCTTTCTGGATGGCCGGGATGTCCCCCCTAAAAGCGCTTTGGATTTCATCCAAAATTTTGAAAAACCATTTTCGGATGATCCCAATGTTAAAATTGTGACGGTTAGCGGGCGTTATTATGCCATGGATCGCGACAACCGGTGGGACCGGGTTAAAAAGGCCTATTTGGCTATTTCCGAAGCCCAGGGAAATTCTGAGGATAGTGCCACCAGCTGCATTGAAGCGGCTTATGGTTCGAGCGAAACCGATGAATTTGTCACCCCAACCGTTATTGGCGATTACAGTGGCATGAAAGACGGCGATGCCCTTTTGATGGCCAACTTTCGCGCCGACCGGGCCCGTGAAATTTTAACCTCGCTTGTTGATCCCGGCTTTGAAGGCTTTGAGCGCCCGCGAACCCTTAATTTTTCAGCCATACTTGGCATGGTTGAATATTCAGAAAACCTGAACCAATTCATGGACGCTTTGTTTGACCCCGTCGAGGTTAAGGAAAGCTTGGGCGAAGTGGTCTCAAATGCCGGGTTGAGGCAGCTTAGGATCGCAGAAACCGAAAAGTATGCCCATATTACCTTCTTTTTTAATGGCGGCAGTGAGGCCATGTTCGAAGGCGAGGAGCGGATTTTAATCCCCTCCCCCAAGGTCGCGACTTATGATTTAAAACCTGAAATGTCGGCGCCGGAATTAACCGAAACCCTGGAGAAGGAAATTCTGGACGGGGGGTTTGATTTGATCGTTGTAAATTTTGCCAACCCCGACATGGTTGGCCACACTGGAATAATTGAGGCCGCGATCAAGGCGGTTGAAACCATAGATACTTGCCTGGGGAAACTGGAAGTTGCCTTGAACGAAGTTGGTGGGGTTATGCTGGTCAGCGCCGATCATGGCAATATTGAACAAATGTTTGATCCAAATTCTGAAGGGCCGCACACCGCCCACACCACCTTTGAGGTTCCGGTTTTATTTGTTGACCCCACCTCCTCGCAAAAAATCAAGGGGCTTAAAAGGGGAAAGCTGGCCGACCTGGCGCCCAGCATCCTTGACCTTCTTGGCCTGCCAAAACCCGAAGCCATGACCGGGAACTCGCTTTTTATCCGAAACGGTGAGGGTTAAATGCTGCGGTTTATTTTGCTTGTTCCGGTTTTCATCATTTTTGGGGTTACCCCTGCCCTTTCCCAGGAAAGCGAACAGCAGCAATTAAAGGAACTTGAGCGCGACATCGAAAAAAGCCAGACCCTGGAGCAAGACTTAAAAGAAAAGGCAGGGAGCGTCGCAAGTGAGGCCAGTGCCATAACCGGGGAAATCATTGCCAAGGCACGCGAAATTCAGGACCGGGAAGAGGATTTGGTGGAAATAGAAGCGGGCCTTCAGGTTTTAAGCAATCAAATTGCTGCTAAAAAAGAAGATATTCTGACCCAGAACAAAAACATTTCTTTTACGCTAGCGGCCTTGCAAAGGCTAAGCCAACGGCCCCCTGAGTTTATTTTGATGCGCCCCGCCAAAGCTGTTGAAACGGTAAGAAGTGCATCGCTTCTTACCAGTACCCTGCCAGAAATTGAAAAGCGCGCGGATAGCCTAAAAGAAGATTTGGCTGAACTTGCGGTTCTGAACGATAAGGCGGTGATTGAGGAAACCAGACTTCGGGAAAGCTTGAAAAGCCTTCAAGCCGAAAACGCTTCGCTTGAGGCCCTGCAACGGGAAAAAAGAGCCCTTTATGCCGATTATCTGGCAGACGCCGAGCAACAGCGCGCCCGAACAACGCGTTTGGCGCGCGAGGCCAAGGATTTGGAAAACCTAATTGAGCGTCTCGAGAATGAATTAAAAACCAACCAGCAAAACGCCCTGCCAACGCCCCCTATCCCGCCTGGATCCTCGTTTGCAAAGGGACGCAGACAATTACCCTACCCCGCCAGAGGCACGGTTACGATGCGGTTTGGCGATAAAATTCCTGCCGGGACCGCTAAGGGTTTAAATATTAAAACCGTGTCCGGTGGACAAGTTATCGCCCCATTTGACGGTAGAATAATATTTGCCGGCGAGTTTAGAAATTATGGCCAGCTCTTGATCATTGCCCACGGAGACGGTTATCATACACTCCTTGCTGGCATGCGGCGGATCGATGTGCTGGTTGGACAGTGGGTTTTGGCGGGTGAACCGATAGGGGTCATGCCCGAAACCAGACTGGCGTCAACAGAAAGTGATGTGACCAGGGGCGGACCTGAGCTATACTTGGAAATCAGGCGAAATGGTCAGCCGATAAACCCCCTACCCTGGCTAAAAAAATAATAAGGAAAAAACCATGAAAAAATCGATAGCGGTAATTTTAAGTCTGTTTTTAATTTTAACGGCATTAAGTGATGTTGAAAGCTCATCCGATGCCACCTACCGCGAGCTTGACCTTCTTGCCAAGGTTTTAGAGCTGGTTAAAGACACTTACGTTGAAGAAGTTGATGAGCAACAGCTTCTGGAAGCGGCTATTCGGGGCATGCTCAATGACCTTGATCCGCATTCCGGGTATATGGACGTTTCCTCTTTCCGCGAAAACCAAATCCAGTCGCGCGGCGAATACGGCGGCCTGGGCATGGAAATTGTCCCCTCGAACAATGTCCTTCGGATTGTTGCGCCAATGGATGATACCCCGGCTAGCCGGGCTGGCCTCAAGGCTGGGGATTATATCACCCATATCGACGATGAACCCTTAAGCCAATATACCTCCGATGAAGCGGTTGAGCTGATGCGGGGACCTGCGGGTACTGATGTGAAAATTCGCGTTTTTCGTGAGGGGGAAGGTGAGCCTTTTGATCTGGAGTTGACCCGTGAGGTTATTGTCCTAAAAACCGTCCGCCACAGAATTGAGCGCGAAACCATCGGCTATATTCGTTTGACCACCTTTAACAATGAAAACGTTGCCGATGATCTTCGGGATGCCATTGAAGATATTAAGGCTGAATTGGGTGACAACCTTACCGGCTATGTTCTTGATCTTCGGAATAACCCTGGCGGCTTATTGGATATGGCTATTGATGTCACCGACATTTTCCTTGAGCGCGGTGAGATTGTCTCGATGCGCGGCCGAAGGGCTTCGGAAAATGCCCGCTGGAATGCCACCCGCGGCGATCTCACGGATGGTTTACCAATTGTTATTCTGGTTAACGCTGGTTCCGCTTCGGCCTCAGAAATTGTTGCCGGCGCCCTGCAAGACCATGAGCGCGCGACCATTGTTGGCGAGGAAAGTTTTGGCAAGGGTCTGGTGCAAACCGTTTATCCGCTGTCCGATGACAGAGCGGTTCGGGTCACCACCGCCCGCTATTATACGCCCTCTGGAAAGTCCATCCAGGGCATTGGCGTGATTCCAAATATTATTGTTGAACAACCGATTTTTGACCGCAACGGCAACCGGGTAAAGGTTAGGCGTGAACGCGACTTGTTAGGTGCCCTGGAAAATGAAGAAATTGCCGCTGAGGGCGAAGAAATTGAACCCGAACAACTGGTTATAAGCCCTGAACCCGAACCCGACGAAGATGGCAACATTCCAGATTACCAGCTTCGCTATGCCTTGGATCTCTTGCTGGGCGTGGTACAAATTGAGCAGCGTCAGGCGATGAATGAAAAAGAGGATTAAAAAATGAAACCCCTCCTTTTGACATGGCTGGTTTTATTGGTGGGTGCGGCCGGTGGTGCCGCCTACCTTTGGACCTATGAAGCCCCTGTTGTTGAAGCCAAAGAGGGCGAGAGGATGACCATAACTGAGGTGGAGGCGGCCCCTGTTTTGTCTTCCGGGTCGATGGAATTTGACGCCAGCCAACCCGCCCCTTTGGATGAAGATTGTCCCTCTTCCTGCTAACCAATGAATAAAAGCAACCTTCCCTATAGGCCCTGCGCGGGCATGATGCTGATTAACCGCAAAAACCAGGTTTTCGTTGGTCAGCGCATTGATACCACCATGGAAGCCTGGCAAATGCCCCAGGGGGGCATTGATGAGGGCGAGGATGCCAAGCGCGCTGCACTGCGTGAATTAAAGGAAGAAATTGGCACCGACAAGGTTGAGATTGTTGCCCGCACCCAAGGGTGGCTTTTATACGATCTGCCCGATGACCTGATTGGCAAGGTCTGGGGTGGCAAATACCGCGGTCAAAAACAAAAATGGTTTTTAATGCGCTTTTTGGGCAGGGATGACGATATCAATCTTGAAACCCATCACCCGGAGTTCTCGAGCTGGAAATGGAGCGCCCTAGAGGATGTCCCGGAAATGGCGGTGCCATTCAAACGCCAGCTTTACCGCTCGGTCATCGAAGAATTTCAGAAATATTTTTAAAGTGCGGTTAAAAGTTCGCTCAACCGGGCAATCGCTTCCTCGGCTTTGCGGCAATCTTCATCCGTTTTGGCATCTTCCAGATCTTCTTTGGCATTTTGAATGCGCTGCTCAAGATCGGGTTTGGAAAGCTCTTTTACCGGCACTGCTTCTTCAGCCAGAATAACCAGCGAGCCATGGGTAACCTCGGCAAAGCCACCACGAACAAAAATTCGGGTTTCTTCCTTGCTATCCCCGTTATCAACCATGATAACCCCGGGCTTTAAAGTGGTCATGACCGGGCTATGGTTTGGAAGAACCTTGAAATCACCTTCCGAACCGGGCACGCGAACGCCAGCAACTTCGATATCCATCAACAAGCGCTCTGGTGAAACCAGCTCAAATTGAAAGGTGTTTTTCTGTTCAGCCATTCTAAATTCCTGCCTTAAGCGGCCTCAGCGGCCATTTTTTCGGCCTTGGCAACGGCATCTTCAATGGTGCCAACCATGTAGAAAGCTGATTCCGGGAGGTGATCGTATTCACCTGCGATAATCCCCTTGAAACCCTTGATGGTGTCTTCCAGAGAAACCATGACCCCCGGAAAACCGGTGAAGACCTCGGCAACGAAGAAAGGCTGGGACAGGAAGCGTTGAATTTTCCGGGCTCTGGTGACGACCTGTTTGTCTTCTTCTGACAACTCGTCCATGCCCAAAATCGCAATAATATCCTGCAATGATTTATAGCGCTGCAAAACTTCCTGAACGGACCGGGCGACTTCATAATGCTCGTCGCCAACAATCCTGGGGTCAAGCATCCGGCTGGTTGAATCCAGCGGGTCAACAGCAGGGTAAATCCCCAGTTCAGCAATTTGCCGGGAAAGCACGGTGGTCGCATCCAGATGCGCGAAAGAGGTTGCAGGTGCCGGGTCGGTCAGGTCATCAGCTGGCACATAGATGGCCTGAACCGATGTAATCGAACCTTTTTTGGTGGAGGTAATACGCTCTTGCAAGGTGCCCATGTCGGTCGCCAAGGTTGGTTGGTAACCCACAGCAGACGGGATACGGCCAAGAAGCGCAGACACTTCAGAACCAGCTTGGGTGAAGCGGAAAATGTTATCGACAAAGAACAGCACGTCCTGGCCCTCTTCATCGCGGAAATATTCGGCCAGCGTCAGGCCGGTCAAACCAACCCGGGCACGGGCCCCTGGAGGTTCGTTCATCTGGCCATAAACTAAGGCCGCTTTAGAGGAGCCCTTGGTGTTGATAACCCCGGATTCCATCATTTCGTGATAAAGGTCGTTGCCTTCGCGGGTGCGCTCGCCTACCCCGGCAAACACCGAATAACCGCCGTGGCCTTTGGCGATGTTGTTAATTAACTCCATAATAATAACCGTTTTGCCAACGCCTGCGCCACCGAAAAGACCAATTTTACCGCCCTTTGCGTAAGGTGCTAAAAGATCGACAACCTTGATGCCGGTCTCAAGAATTTCCTGCTCGGTAGACTGGTCAACAAACGCAGGCGCAGGGGCATGAATAGAGGCTTTTTTCTTAGTTTTTATAGGACCCATCTCATCGATTGGCTCGCCAATGACATTGATAATCCGGCCCAGTGTTTCCGGACCCACAGGGACACTGATCGGTGCCCCGGTTGCGGTAACTTCAGCGCCTCGGACCAGACCCTCGGTCGAATCCATGGCAATCGTCCGGACCGTGTTCTCACCCAGATGCTGGGCGACTTCCAACACCAGGCGGTTGCCCTGGTTGGTGGTTTCAAGCGCGGTCAAAATACCCGGCAATTCGCCTTCAAAATGAACGTCCACCACGGCCCCGATGACCTGAGTGATATGTCCGATGTTTTTGTTTTTAGCCATTTTAAGGTCTACTCCTTGTTGGTCTTTACAGGGCTTCCGCGCCTGAAATAATTTCGATCAATTCTTTGGTAATCTCTGCTTGTCGTGAACGGTTATATTGCAGCGTCAGCCGGTCAATCATGTCACCCGCATTCCTGGTCGCACTATCCATTGCGGTCATCCGGGCACCCTGTTCACTGGCGGCGTTCTCTAACAGGGCACGAAACAACTGGATGGCAACGTTCCTGGGCAAAAGGGTTTTAAGAATTTCTTTTTCATTGGGCTCAAACTCGTAAATCGCGCCCTTCAAACCTGCATTAAGTTCCCCGGCCTCAGCCTCTTCTATGGCTGCTGGGATCAATTGTTGCTCGGTCACAACCTGGGTCAAAACTGATTTAAATGCAGAATAAAACAATGTCGCGACATCAAATTCACGGTCTTCAAACATTTTTAAAACCCGCTCAGCCGTGGGCGAAACATCTGAAAAAGCAATGTTCTTGACCGCGCTCATATCAACCGTATCCAAAATCCGGGTCGGGTAAACGCGGCGCAGCTGCTGGAACCCTTTTTTGCCAATGCAAAGGATTTTAACATCCTTGCCATCTTTCAAAAGCGCTTCAATTTTTAGCTTGGCAGCTTTAACAATTGAGGTATTAAAGCCACCGCAAAGCCCGCGTTCAGAGGTTGCAATAATTACCAGGTGGACCTTTTCAGAGCCAGAGCCTGCAAGAAGCGCGGGTGCACCAGGATCAGCTTTAACAGCCGCACCAAGGCCTGCCAGAACCCGCTCCATGCGTTCGGCATAGGGCCGGGCCGCTTCTGCCCCTTCCTGGGCCCGACGCAATTTAGATGCCGCCACCATTTTCATGGCCCGGGTTATCTTTTGGGTCGAAGCAACGCTGTTGATGCGTATTTTTAAATCTTTAAGGCTGGCCATGGGCCGTTCCCGTTCCTTTTAAACTAGGCAAAAGCCTTGGCGAATTTATCCAAAATCCCCCTTAGGCTTTTGTCGGTTTCGTCAGAAATTTTCTCTTCCGCAGCAATGGTTTCCAAAATCCCTTTATGCTTGTTGCGCATTTCAGCCAGGAAGGTTTCTTCAAACCGGGTGACGTCAGTTACCTTGATGTCATCAAGATATCCGTTAACCCCGGCAAAAATTGAAACCACCTGTTCTTCCATCGTCATCGGTGAATACTGCTTTTGTTTCAAAAGCTCAGTCAGGCGCTCACCAGTTCTAAGAAGTTTCTGGGTTGAAGCATCCAGGTCCGAACCAAACTGGGCAAAGGCAGCCATCTCACGGTACTGGGCCAGATCAAGTTTAATTGACCCTGCAACCTGTTTCATCGCTTTGGTTTGAGCTGCCGAGCCAACCCGGGACACCGACAAACCAACGTTAATGGCAGGCCGGATGCCTTGGTAGAAAAGCTCGGTCTCAAGGAAGATCTGGCCATCTGTGATCGAGATTACGTTGGTTGGAATGTAAGCCGACACATCCCCTGCCTGGGTTTCAATAATTGGCAGGGCGGTCATTGAGCCGAGACCATGTTCCTCGTTCATTTTAGCGGCGCGCTCAAGCAGCCGGGAATGAAGGTAAAACACATCGCCCGGATAGGCTTCACGTCCTGGTGGA
>JAZFRG010000011.1:0-7963 GCA_036445535.1 Sphingomonadales bacterium | reverse complement strand
GGCGCTCGTTGGTGGCCAGGATGCTGCCGGTTTTCAGCATGTTTTTGCCGCCGTCTTTTTCAGACACCAGCCCGCCGGCTTCGGTGACTAGCAAAATGCCCGCGGCGATATCCCAGGATTTCAACTGGCTTTCCCAGAAACCGTCAAAACGCCCGGCCGCTACGTAGGCGAGATCCAAGGAGGCAACCCCCATACGGCGGATGCCGGCGACTTTCGGCATCAGTTGCGCCAATTCAGATGAGAATTCTTCGTGGTCGCGCCTGGACGCCCAGGGAATGCCGGTGGCGAGCATGGCTTGGGCCAAATTGCTCCGTGAGGAAACCCGAAGGCGGCGGTGGTTTACGAACGCCCCAATGCCCTTGGCGGCCCAATACAGCTCGTCTTTAATCGGGTCATAAATAACGCAAGCCGTCACTTCGCCCCCTTCTTCGGCGGCCAATGAGATCGCAAAGTGGGGGATACCATGGAGAAAGTTCAGGGTGCCATCGAGGGGATCTACGATCCAGCGGTTGGCGGCTTTGGGGTCCCCCTTGATGCCGCTTTCCTCCATG
Organism: Sphingomonadales bacterium; assembly: GCA_036445535.1. Taxonomy (GTDB): domain Bacteria; phylum Pseudomonadota; class Alphaproteobacteria; order Sphingomonadales; family SMXR01; genus SMXR01. The sequence goes on along the minus strand of JAZFRG010000011.1, from coordinate 7,412 downwards.
ACAAAGGAAAAATCAGGCCGGGCATCGGACAAGATTTCAAAAATGACCTCCTCGGCCTTGGTATCGGCGGTTGAAACAAAATCGGAGGGGCCTTTTTTTGAGACCTGCAATTGCTCAACCTCACCAAAATCGCGGGTTAAGCCCTTGGCCGCCGTATAGGCGGCCTTGACCATGACATTAACTAGTGCAGGGCGTCTAGCCATCTAGTCGGCTCTTTTCGTGTAAGTGGAATCAACGGTACTAACGATGATCCGATCGCCGACGTTGACGAACTGGGGCACCGTGGTTTTCACGCCGTTTTCAAGAAGGGCTGGTTTGTAGCTTGAGGTCGCGGTCTGGTTTTTAATTGCCGGTTCGGTTTCAACCACTTCCAGGGTGACATGGTCAGGAAGCGAAATGCCGATCGGCGTGCCTTCGTGGGTTTCCAGAATAACGACCATGCCGTCTTGTAGAAAAGCAGTGCCCTCGCCAATGTCCTCAGCGTGAAGCGAAACCTGGTCGAAGGTCTCCTGGTCCATAAAAGTGTAGCTGTCGCTATCAGCAAATAGAAACTGGTGTTCGCGTTGCTCTAAAATGGCCCGCTCAACGGTTTCATTGGCACGAAAGCGCTCGTTCAGTTTGGTGCCGTCTTTCAAGCGCTTTAATTCCACCTGCAAAAAGGCACCGCCCTTGCCGGGTTTTACGTGCTGGGTTTTAACCGCCCGCCACAGGTCGCCCTTGTGGTCGATTACGTTGCCGGGGCGGATGGCATTGCCGTTAATTTTCATGGGTATTTCCTAATAATTTCAAAGCGAGTGCTAGCTAGCACCTTAAGGGTAAAGCTTCAATTCTTATTTGATATTTGGCTTATTTGGCAAAAATTTTGTTGAAAGCTTTAACGGCGGCTGCCGGGCCGGCTTTATGGTTCCAAACCGCAGAGGAGACGGCCAGGAAATTGGCACCCGCCTCAATTAGAGGGGCGCAGTTATCCGGGGTAATGCCGCCAATGGCCACGCTGGGGATTTCGGCAATGTCAGCCCACGACCTGATAAGATCAGGGTCGGCGACATATTGGGTAACCTTGGTGGTGGTCGGGAAAAAGGCCCCAAAGGCAACATAATCGGCCCCAGCTTCGCCGGCCTCAAAGGCCAAATGCTTGCTGTTGTGGCAGGTCACGCCGATGACCTCATCGAAGCCCAAAATATCGCGGGCGTCCTTGATGCTGCCATCACTTTGGCCCAGATGGACCCCATCAGCGCCAACGTCGCGCGCCAGGTCGGCATTATCGTTCAGAATAAAAGCGACATCATATTTTTGACAGATCGGGATTAGTTTTTCAGCGGCCCGGAAAATAACCTCATCGGGCTGGTCCTTAAGGCGAAGTTGGAAGCTGGCAACATCACCCGCCCCGAGGGCGGCTTTAAGGTCCCGGGCAAACCGGTCAAGGTCGATCATCGGCGGGCTTATCAGGTAAAGCCTACATTTTTCCTGAGTACTGGTCATTCTTTTCTCTCACGCCATTGAGCTTTGCTCAAAGCTCCGAGGGGCGGCAGACGCCTGCCGACCCACGCTTGTGGGTTATAAGTAATAACTTCTAGGCTGCTACTTGTTCTAAAGAAGTTTGCCATTTGCCAAGGGTGGCGAGGCTGTTCATGTGCGCCCGGTGGGCAAAAACGGCTTGGGCTGCCGGGACATTTCCATTATTACCGCCCCAGGTTTTCAAGGGCGCAGCCTGAAGGGCGCGGCCATAGGAAAAGCTCAGGGGCCACGGCGTATCGAAGGCCTGATTCATATGGTTCAAATGGGCTGTCGCATCTAAATCGGACTGGCCCCCGGATAAGAAAACAATACCAGGAACCGCCGCCGGGACATTTCGCTTTAAGCACTTCACGGTGCGCTCAGCTACCTCTTCAACGCCGGCCTGGGTTGGACATTCACTGCCGGACAAGATCATGTTGGGTTTTAAGATGGTGCCTTCCAGCATAACCCCTTGATCATAAAGCGCATTGTAAACCGCCTTTAAAGCATATTCCGTGACCTCAAAGCAGCGATCAATCGTATGTGCCCCATCCATAATCACTTCGGGTTCAATAATCGGCACAATGCCAGCTTCCTGGCAAAGCGCAGCATAACGGGCCAGCGCCTGGGCGTTGCCCGAAACACAAGCCCCGGAGGGTAAGTCCTTGGCAATATTAATAACCGCCCGCCATTTGGCAAAACGGGCGCCAAGGCCATAAAAATCTGCCAGCCGGCCTCTGAGACCATCAAGCCCTTCGGTGATTTTCTCGCCGGCATGGCCAGCAAGGTCCTTGGCACCGGTATCAACCTTGATACCGGGAATGGCGCCCTGGCCTTTGATGACATCGGCAATCGGGGTGCCATCGGCAGCTTTTTGCCTCAAGGTTTCTTCATAAAGGATAACCCCTGAGATAAAATCTCTCATGGCCGGGGTTCTGAAAAGCATTTCGCGGTAATCGCGGCGTGAGTCGGCTGTGGATTCGGCCTGAATGGTGTCGAAACGTTTTTTTATTGTTGGGGTGCTTTCATCGGCAGCCAGAATGCCTTTTCCCGGCGCCACCATAGCTGCCGCAATTTCCTCCAAGCTTTCCGTCATTTTTTCCCTCCAGTGAATAAAAAAATTAAGCTGCCAACGCTTCCACTCCAGGAAGGGATTTTCCCTCCAACCATTCAAGGAAAGCGCCGCCTGCGGTTGAAACGTATGAAAATTTATCCTTAACCCCGGCATGGTTTAAAGCGGCCACGGTATCGCCGCCGCCAGCAACCGACACCAGTCTACCGCTTTTGGTTTGTTTGGCCGCCCATTTGGCCAAAGCAATGGTTCCCTTATCAAAGGGTTTTATTTCAAAAACCCCAAGGGGTCCGTTCCAAAGCAGAGTTTTGCAGGCTCGCCCGACCCTTTGATAGGCGTCCGAGGTTCTGGGGCCGACATCTAAAATCAGGTCATCTTTTTCAACCTTGTCGGTGGAAAGCCCGAAAGCCTGCTGCCATTTGGCCATTTTTTTAGCGACCGTAACTTCGCCGGGAAGGTGAATTTTAACGCCCTTTTCTTTCGCCAGGGCAAGGATTTTCAAGGCCGTATCTTTCAAGTCGTGCTCACACATTGAAGCCCCAACCGGGCGGCCTTGGGCGGCCAGGAAGGTATTCGCCATACCGCCGCCAATAATGATGTGATCTACCTTGTCGATGAGATTTTCCAAAAGTGCAATTTTGGTGGAAACTTTGGACCCACCAACAACCGCGCAAACCGGGTGCTTTGCGTTTTCAAGAACGGCTTCTAGCGCCTCAATTTCCTTTTCCATGGCATGGCCAACCGCTGAGGGTAAAAACTTAACTATCCCGACAGTAGAAGCATGGGCGCGGTGGGCGCATGAAAACGCGTCATTAACAAAAGCATCCCCTAGATCCGCCAATTGCCTTGCAAAAGCCGACTGGTTTTCTTCTTCCCCGGGATGAAACCTCAAATTTTCCAAAAGGAAAACGCCGGTCCCTTTATTGATGGTTTTGCCTGCGGTATTTCCTAAAACATCCCCGGCAAAGGTTACTACGTGGCCCAGGGTCTTTTCCAAGGTTGGAATTAAATGTTTTAAGGAAAGGCTGGGGTCGAATTTTCCGCCGGGGCGGCCAAAATGGGAAATCAGGATAACCTTGGCGCCGCGCTTCAATAAATCATCGATCGTGGTTTTAATGGCGGAAATTCGGGTGAGGTCGGTAACCTTACCATCACTCATGGGAACATTCAGGTCAACGCGGACCAAAACCCGCTTTCCTTTCAGCTTACCCAGGCCGTCGATTTTTTTAAGGTTTCCCACCAATTTTTCCCCTAGCCAGCCTTGGACATCGCAATCGCTGTGTCGGACATCCGGTTTGAGAACCCCCATTCATTATCATACCAACTGAGGATTCTGCAAAACTTTCCTTCGATGACGGTTGTCCCACTAACATCAAATACGGAACTTGAGGGGTTGTGGTTCATGTCGATTGAAACCACCGGTTCATCCAAATATTCAAGAACCCCCTTCAATGATCCCTCGGCAGCCTTTTTCATCAAGGCATTTATTTCTTCAACAGAGGTATCACGCCCGGCGTCAAACTTCAAATCAACCACTGAAACATTAGGCGTTGGCACCCGAATTGAGGAGCCGTCAAGTTTGCCCTGAAGTTCAGGCAACACCAGACCAACCGCTTTGGCGGCTCCGGTGGAAGTTGGGATCATCGACAGGCCAGCAGCGCGCGCCCGCCTGAGGTCACTATGCAAGGTATCAAGGATGCGCTGGTCGCCGGTGTAGGAATGGATCGTGGTCATGTACCCGCGCTCAATGCCAATATTTTCATGGAGCACCTTGGCAACCGGTGCCAAACAATTGGTGGTGCAGGAAGCGTTAGAGACAAGGGTATGATCAGCGCTCAGCTGGTCGTGGTTAACGCCATAAACAACTGTCAGGTCGATGTCTTTGCCGGGCGCCGAGATCAGAACTTTTTTTGCACCAGCATCAATGTGGGCTCTGGCGGCCGGGCCATTTGTGAAAAAGCCTGTACACTCAAGGGCAATTTCCACCCCTTCTTCTTTCCAGGGCAGGTTTGAAGGATCGCGGTCGGCGGTGACCCGGATGGTATCGCCGTTAACAATCAATTTGTCGCCCTTTGTTTCAACCGTCCCGGGGAAGCTGCCGTGGACCGAATCGCGCTTTAATAGATAAGCATTCATTTTAGCATCGCCGAGATCATTAATGGCGACGACCTTGATGTCATCGCGGCCACTTTCATAAATGGCGCGAAGCACATTGCGCCCAATTCTGCCAAAACCGTTAATGGATACCTGTAAAGCCATTTTTTCTGTCTCCTTGAAAACCAAACCGTTATGTAGTTGCTTTTATTCTTTTTAAAACCTTTTGGGCGACTTCTTCCCCGGTAAACCCGAAATGGGCAAACAAATCAGCCCCCGGGGCGCTTAAGCCAAAACGGTCAATGCCAACCGACATGCCGTTGTCGCCAACGATGACCTCCCAGCCTCTGGTAATCCCGGCTTCAATGGAAACTTTGAGGCAATTACCCCCCAAAACTTCTTTCCGGTAGGCTTTTGATTGACCTAGGAAAATTTCCATTGAGGGCATGCTGACAACCCGGGTAGCGACCCCATTTTCCTGTAAAATTTTCCAAGCGGCGACCGCAACCTCAACCTCAGAGCCGGTGGCGATTAGGCAAACTGCGGGTTTGCCCTCGGCTTCCCTAAGGATAAAGCCGCCCCGTGCACTCATGTTTTCTTCGAAATGCTTTTCACGAACCGCCGCCAGATTTTGCCGGGTCAGAGCCAACACCGTGGGTCCGTTTTCATTCTTTAGCGCCAACTCCCAGCATTCTGCTGTTTCAATAGCGCAGGAAGGGCGCAGGACGCTCATGTTCGGGATTGCCCGCAGACTCATGAGATGCTCAATCGGCTGGTGGGTCGGACCGTCTTCACCAAGGCCTATGGAATCGTGGGTCATGACATAGATGGATCTTACTCCCATCAGCGCGGCGAGGCGCATCGCGGGCCGGGCATAATCGGAAAAAATCAGGAATGTCCCCCCGTAGGGAATAAACCCACCGTGGAGTGAAAGGCCATTCATAATAGCGGCCATGCCAAACTCACGGACGCCGTAGTAGATGTAGCGACCATCGGGGTTTTCAGAGGTTAAAGCTTTTAAATCTTTGGTCAGGGTGTTGTTTGACCCGGTCAGGTCAGCCGAGCCGCCAACGGTGGCGTCGGTTAAGCTATTAATCAGCTCAAGCGCCATCCCCGATGCTTTCCTGGTGGCAACCGCCTTTTGGTCCGCAAATAGGTTCTTTTTATAGCTAATAATTTTATCGGAAAATCCTGCCGGAAGGTGCCCTTTAATTCTGGCCCCAAAGGCCTCTTTCACGGGCTTTTCTTCAGCCCCAAAACGGGTTTTCCAGGCTGAGGAGGTTTCCTTGCCCCTAAACCCAAACCCGGCCCAGGTTTCTTTGATCTCTTGTGGAATTTCAAAGGCTTTGTGGGGCCAGTTTAACTGGGTCCTGGCAGCTGCAACTTCATCTTTACCCAAGGGCGCTCCGTGGGTATCAGCGGTACCCTGTTTATTGGGGGCACCAAAGCCGATAATGGTCCGGCACGATATCAGCGAAGGTTTGTCACTTTTTTTGGCCGCTTCAAGGGCTTTTTCAATTGCTGTAAAATCATGACCATCAATTTCCTGGGTGTGCCAGCCTGCGGCTTCAAAGCGTTTTAGCTGGTCGTCGGATACCGAAAGATCGGTGGACCCGTCGATGGAAATACTGTTGTTGTCCCAAAGCACGATCAGGCGATCCAGCTTCTGGTGGCCGGCAAATGAGATAATTTCGTGGCTCAAGCCCTCCATCAGGCAACCATCGCCAGAGATGACATAGGTATGGTGGTCACAAACATTACTGCCAAACTGGGCCCGCAGAGAGCGCTCAGCCAAGGCCATGCCCGCAGCCATGCCCAGCCCCTGGCCAAGGGGCCCGGTGGTGGTCTCGATGCCTGGAAGCTCGCGATATTCCGGATGCCCGGCGCAAGGGTGGCCCAACTGGCGGAAGTTTTTGATATCTTCCATGGTTGGGCCGCTATAGCCCGTGAGGTGAAGAATTGAATAAAGCAACATTGAGCCATGGCCCGCGGATAATACGAATCGGTCACGGTCGGGCCAATCGGGCCAGGCGGGGTCAAATTTCATGAATTTTGAAAACAAAACAGTGGCAACATCGGCCATCCCCATGGGCATCCCTGGGTGCCCGGAATTGGCTTTTTGTACGGCATCCATGGACAGTGCACGAACAGCGTTGGCCAAGGTTCTCTGGTCAATTGCGGCGTCTGATTTTTTCGACATAATTTTTAAAAAATTTTCTCTTAATTTTTATCTAAGAGGCTTTTATTAAAAAACAATCCCCAGCGTTTTTTGCCCCCAGGCAGCGAAAACAATGGCCGCCTATGGGGGTCTCGTCAACCACGTTTTTCCATTAAATTCAAGGCAATAATTAATCGTAAAACCGGGCAATTAAAAACTTCCCTGATTCCAAAGGGGGTTAGGGTCCGGACCCATTAATTTGGTCACCTCCAGTTTGGAAAGGAATACCAAGTGCAAGGAAATCGGCGCAGACAAGGGTGGTGCCCTTTTCAAGCCGGATTGACACCGCAAATGGCATTCCTTTCCGTATCCTGTGGACGGGGCGCATTTTGCCGGGGAAGGGGTCGACAAATCTTGAAATATTTCCGATATTTCTTCGACTTGGCTTCTGTTCCCTGCCAAAATTCGCTCCCGCTGAAGGGATCATATTAATGGGTCCGGACCCTAGGACAAATTTTTCAGGAAACATGTTTTCGTTTTCAAAGTTTACGGTTATGGTGGGCTTAAGGGTAAAGGGGTTAAAAGCGCATA
>JAZFRG010000010.1:0-3984 GCA_036445535.1 Sphingomonadales bacterium | reverse complement strand
TCTGATACCGAGGTGATTATCCACCTGATTGCAAAATCCAGCTATACGACCTTCCTGGACCGTTTTATTGATGCACTTCGCCACGTTGAAGGGGCTTATTCGTTGATTGCTTTAACCCCAAAAGGTCTTATTGGGGTGCGCGATCCGCTGGGGGTCCGGCCTATGGTTTTGGGCCAGCTTGAGGACGGCGTTCATATCCTTGCCTCTGAAACCTGTGCCTTTGATATTATTGGCGCAAAATACGTCCGTGACATTCAGCCCGGCGAGATGGTCAATATCACCAAAAAAGGCATCACTTCAATGTCGCCTTTCCAGCAAATGAAGCCCAGGCCTTGTATTTTTGAGCATGTTTATTTTTCACGCCCCCACAGCTTTACCAACAACATGAGCATTTATGAGGTCAGGAAACGGATTGGGATCGAGCTTTCCAAGGAAGCCCCGGCAGAGGCGGATATTGTTGTCGCCGTGCCTGACAGCGGCAACCCGGCAGCGCTTGGCTTTGCCCAGGCCTCTGGTCTGCCGTTTGAGATGGGGATTATCAGAAACCACTATATTGGCCGGACCTTTATTGAGCCCGCTGATCACATCCGCCATTTGGGGGTGAAGCTAAAGCACAACGCCAATGCCGCCTATCTAAAGGGCAAGCGGGTGGTGCTGGTTGATGACAGTATTGTCAGGGGCACCACTTCGGTGAAAATCATTGAAATGGTCCGCGCCGCCGGGGCTAAAGAGGTCCATATGCGGATCGCCAGCCCACCAACCACCAATTCCTGCTTTTATGGGGTCAACACCCCGACCCGTAAGGAACTTCTGGCCTCCAGCAAAAACGTCGCGGCGATGTGCAAACATATCGGCGCGGATAGTTTAGCCTTTGTCAGCATAGATGGGCTTTACCGGGCGGTTTATGAGGAAAAACGTGATCTTAAAAACCCGCAATACTGTGATGCCTGTTTTACCGGCGAATATCCCACCACGCTGACCGATCAGGAACAGGGCGGTGAAGAGCGTCAATTATCCCTAATTTCCGTTAATAATCAATAATTTATACCGTCTTTTGAATGTCGAAAAAACCTTTTAAAAATCGCCTGGCGCTGATTACCGGCGCGTCCCGGGGCTTGGGCCGGGCGATTGCCCTGGAGCTGGCTAAAAATGGTGCCCACGTCATTGCTGTTGCGCGCCAGAAAAAGGCTCTGGAAGCGCTGGATGATGAAATCCGGGCCATCGGCGCCGAGGCCACCCTGGTGCCTTTGGATATTACCAAGCTGGATGGTCTCGACGATTTAGGGTTGGAAATCTTTAAACGCTGGAAAAAACTGGACATTTTAGTTGGAAATGCCGGGATTTTGGGCCCCATGAGCCCCCTAACCCATGTAAAGCCCGCTGACTGGCAAAAGGTCATGGATGTATATCTTAGCGCCAATTTTCGCCTGATACGCTCTGTTGATGTCCTGCTCCGCGCCTCAGACGCCGGCCGGGCTCTGTTTATCACCTCCAACATTACGAAGAGAAACCGCGCTTATTGGGGCCCTTATGCGGTAGCCAAGGCGGGTTTAGAGGCGCTGGCGGGCACTTACGCTGCTGAAACCGCAAAATCGCCCATCAAGGTCAATCTTCTAAACCCGGGGTCAATGCGTACCTTGATGCGCGCCGAAGCTTATCCAGGTGAGGATCAAACCACCCTGGCGGACCCTGAGGAACTGGCCCCGGATATCTTAAAGCTGTTATCTGCTGATCTTGAACAAACCGGGCAACGGTTTGAGATCGAAGACTTAAAAACCCTTTAGTTGTTCCGCTTTTTCTTCTCATAATAAGGGTTTTTACCGCCCCGAACATAAAGCCGGATAGGAATTCCCGGCAGTTTGAACACCCGGCGCAGTTCTTTTTCCATATACCTTAGATAAGTATCCGGAATTTCAGTTGGCCGGTTGACATAAAGCGCGAAGGTTGGCGGGCGCGATTTAATCTGCGTGGCATATTTAATTTTTATAAGCCGACGTTTCACCAGGGGCGGTGGATGGGCGCTCAAAACCCCTTCCAGCCAGCGGTTAAGTTTGGCGGTGGGAACCCTAGTGTTCCAAATTCTATGGGCTTTTAAAACCTCGGGCATTAAATTTCCCAGCCCCTCACCGGTTAACGCTGAAACAAACAGAACCGTAATCCCTTTGGCGTGGGGCAATTGCTCTTCAATATAGGCGATGGCATTTTTCTTGAAAGCGCCAAGGTTTTCAATCTGGTCGACCTTGTTAAAGGCAATCAATAGCGAGCGCCCTTCATCGAGAACCTTTGAGGCAAGCCGGATATCCTGATGAGCGACCGGCAATTCCGGCTCAAGCATTAAAACCACGCTTTCGGCAAAGTTGATGGCATTCAGGGTATCGCCGACCGACATTTTCTCCAGGTTTTCCTGGACCCGGGCCCGCTTCCTGACCCCGGCGGTATCGAAAAGTTTAACTAGGGTATCTTTCCACATCCAGTCAACGGCGATGGCGTCCCGGGTAATCCCGGCTTCGGGCCCGGTTAAAAGCCTGTCATCGCCAAGAAGATTATTGATAAGCGTTGATTTTCCGGCGTTGGGACGGCCTACGATGGCCAGCTTTAAGGGGCTGCCAACCTCAGGCTCGGCCATATCCTCATCCTCTTCGGGGGGAATTAATTCGGCCAACCTTGTTATCAGCTCGCCGTAGCCCTCGCCGTGTTCGGCGGAAAACGCGATGGGATCCCCAAAGCCTAACTTGAAGGCCTCGAAATACCCGCCCTCGCCGGCTTTGCCCTCGGCCTTGTTGGCCACGACAATGATGGGTTTTTTAAAAGGCCTAACCCAACTGGCAATTTCTTCGTCAATGGGGGTCAGACCAACCCTGGCATCAATAACAAAAAGGCCAATATCAGCTTTCTCTTCTAAAAGGCTTTGGGTAGATCTTTTCATCCGGGTGGTTAAGGATTTATCGCCGTCCTCATCCAGGCCCGCGGTGTCTACTAGGTCAAAGGATAAAGAGCCAATGGTGACCGGCGTTACTTTCCAGTCTCGCGTTACACCAGGGGTGTCATGAACCAGCGCCAGCCGCTTTCCGGCAAGGCGGTTGAACAAAGTGGACTTGCCGACATTGGGGCGTCCAAGAATGGCTACGGTTTTTGGCATCGGTTAAACTCACTGGGTAATCGTCCTAGCGATAAGCTTCCAGGTCGCCGTCCTCGGTTAGAATATACATGGTGTTGTTGGCAATGACAGGCGGCAAAAGCAGGGAGCTGCCTAAATCCTGACCGCTTAAAATCTCACCGGTGTAGGGCGAAAGCGTCAACATATAGCCATGGGATGAGGAAACGAAAAGCCTGTCTCCAGCCAAAACGGGCCCCGCCCAGCGGATCAGGTCTTTGCGTTTCTTGCGTTTTTCAAACCGCTCAAGCTGGGTAATCCAGCGCACCCGTCCATCGCGAACTGAAATGCAAACGACCTCGCCCTCGGTATCTAGGACATACATATAATTGCCAGCAATCCAGGGCGTATAAATGGTGCCAATATTATTTTCCCAAATGCGCTCACCAGTCCTAAGGTCAATCGCGGCCAATCGGCCAGAGTGATTGCCGACATAAACCCGGTCATTATAAATTACCGGATTGCCATCGATATCATTCAAGGTCGCCAAAGCGGTTAAACGCCCGGTTCTGGATAAAGCGTCCTGCCAGGCGACCTGGCCATTTTGGGACCTGAGGGCATAAATTTCCCCTGATGAAAAAGCTGCAATAACTGTCTGACCAGCGATGGCAGGGCTTGAGGCTCCCAAAACAGCTGCGTTTTCAATAATCGAAAAATGTTCCCAATTTATTTCCCCATTCTCAGCATTCAGGGCAAAAAGCTGGTTATCTTGTGTGCTCACAAAAACCTGACCATCGGCAACGGTCGGCGCGCCCCGCAGCGGCACGCCAATAGTTTGCCGACAAATTTCGCGGCCCGAACCCGCATCAAGTGCGACGGCAAACCCATAA
>JAZFRG010000009.1:0-7241 GCA_036445535.1 Sphingomonadales bacterium | reverse complement strand
AATGTGCCCTTAAGTCTGGTCAAGGGCGCGGATATAGGTTAAACAATTCAGCAACTTCGAGCTTTGGGAGCGTTAAATGAAATTTGCCGGACTAGCTTTAATTTTGGGACTTATGTTTTCCCTGTCTGAGGTCAATATTGCCCACGCCTCTGATTGCGGCTTGCCGCCAAAGGGCGCGCCTAGCGTTCCTGATGGTGCCACCGCCAACGATGATCAAATCAGGATCGCTATTCGTGCGGTTCAGGAATATGGCACGCTGGTTCAACGCTACCTCAATTGCATGCAATTAAAGCAGGACGATTTTTTCCTTAATATGAACACCGAACAGCGCGAGCGTTGGAATGAAGATTTTAACGCTTTAGCCGATCTTTTAACCGATATTGAAACCCGTCTTAACGAAGAAATCCGGATTTTTAATCGGCGTTCCTGATAATTTTAATTTTGGCCTAAAGCGCTCGTATGCGCGGCGGCCCGCCCCCTTTTAGGACCAAGTCTGTGATCGCCCATACCAGGGCGTCCATTCGGTCGGGGCTTTTTTGACCGGGCTCTCCGGTATAGCAGCAAAGCTCATCCTCAAGCTCTCTGAAAACACCGACATGATGCACTAACCCGCGCTCGTACAAAACCGCTACCGGTTCCGCGCGGGCAATCTTTCCCCGGCTGGCATGAACCTTTCGGTAACTGACATTGGGTTGCAATTGCCGGATCAGGGCTTCAACCAGGTCGCCACCATTGTTAACCTCAGCAACCAACCGATCAGCTTCAAAATGATCATAGGCCCGTAGCGCCTTTGTTCCCCAGCCATGGGGGGTTAATTTTCCCTCTGTTTTATCGGCCAGAACATAAACATGGCCATCGGCGCATTTGCCGGCGACCACTATTCCACATTTATCTGCGTTTTCGCCGTGACTCACGGGCGGATCAACCGCAACAACAATTCTATTTAAGGGCGGGAACTCCCTGGTCCTGGTTTTGTCAATAACATCCCTTTTCCAAAGCGCGCCTTCAATATCCTCTAAAAGCTCACCCTCGAGTTCCTGACGGCCCAGCCTTGTGCCATCGTAAAGCCGGTTGATGTGGTAAAGAAAATCGCCCGACAAATGTACCCGGTTGTCTTTGGTCCGGCCCCTGGTTACTGCCACCTTTGGGTCCTTAACCAAAGCCCGTAAAAGATCCCCCGGTTTGGGCGTCGTCGTCACCATAACCCTGGGTGCTTTTCCAAGTCTCAACCCCAAAAGAAGGTTGGCCCAGGCAAGCTCCTGATTGCGCCATTTAGCCAGCTCGTCGCCCCAGGCTAGGTGGTGTTGGGGCCCCCGTAACTGATCAGGCTCTTCCGCCGAATACAGGCTGGCAATCACCCCATTAGGCCACACCAGACGGCGCCGGGTAACTTCAAATTTTGGTTTAAACCCTGGTGGACAAACCCTCAAAAGACCGCTTTCACCTTCAACCATGACCTCCCGGCCATCGTGATGGGTTTGGGCCAGAAGGGCGACCCTGGAAAATTCAGATTTTGCGGCCTTGAGGGGCGTCGACCCCAAAACATGGGATTTTACCCATTCAGCACCCATTCGGGTTTTTCCAAAACCACGCCCGGCCAGAACCAGCCAACAAAACCAATCTCCCCGGGGCGGTTTTTGGTTGGGCCTGGCCCAAAATTCCCAGTCATAAAAAAGGTCCTGAAGCTCGCTTTCCTTAAAATCCGCCAGCGCCGTTGTCAGATCCCCTTCAGAAAGCCCTGCCAACTTTTCAGCAAGCGAGTGTTCCCCCTCAAGGGTTGTAAAATGCAAACCCCCTGCCATTATTCACGGAGGCCAGGTTTATTTGATTTCATTTCTTTTAGTTTTTTTAAAAGTTTTTCCTTAGGGCTAATGAGGGGAAAATTTGCAATTTCCTCGCTCTCAACCCCTTCTGAAAATATTTTAGGGCGTTTGGACTTTAATAGAAACATTGCTAAATTATCATTAAATGAAATAACCGAGCCACATTCCTTACCGGCATAATAAACGGGCTTTTTAGTCCCTTCTAGGGCACGTCGGCGCACCTCTTCCTCAAGATCATCCAAGGCACCCTCGATAGCGGCGTCCCAATCCTGGTGAAAGGTTTTGTCCTGGGCCCTTTTTGTATAGGCCTTGGAAGTTTCTACTCCCGCCTCTCTGGCGGCTGAGCTAACATTTCCGGTTCGCCTTAGGGTTTCCAAAAAAGATATTTTCTTTACCCGGGACCATCGCGGGACATAGGGCATAAATTAAATTTCTATCCTAATTTGCTGAAGAATTACTGGGGGGTGGGGAAGATTTTCGCCCATTTCCAAGCTTGATAAACTTGTACCAAATTAGCGTTCGGTTGTCAACAAAATTTAACCGTTTTGGTTATTTTTAGGATTATAATGTTCGACTAACCTTTCCAAGGCTATTTTTAAGACCAGCTTTCCTGACCGGGGCGGCCAGGCCAATTGTCGCTCCGCTTGCTCAAGACCTTCATGAAAGCAACAAACGCGGACAAGAACATCAGAAAGCCCCGGTCCGACAAAATCCAGGGCTTTAGAAACCCGCCCCTTTGCTGCCAGCTGGCGCTCAGTTGGATTACTTGCCCGCCATCCCCCCTTGGATCTACCAGAAATTGGAACGCCATCATAAAATCCGGTTGTTTTGGGATATAGGCCTGAATATTCAAAATCCTCAGAAAGTTTTTCCCCCGCCTCTAGGTGTTGTTGATTTATATAGGTTTTCCCAAACTTGTCCTTTCGCTTCATTAACCAGGAAAGTGGTGTATTACCCATGTTGCGAACTATGGTTTCAGTTTTTTTTCCAACTTTTTTTTGTTCCTTCTGGAAACTTGAATGCTGGGCACGGAAAGGATCGCCAAGAATATTTATTGCTGGCCTTTTAATTTTTTTTTGCAAATGCAAAAGCATCCTCCCGGGTTCACTCAATAAAACGGTTTTTTGCGCCGAAATCCTGATTAGGTCTTTTTGTAAAAAATCCTCTACTAAAGTAGCTGGAATTTTAAGAGAGCCAATTTGGCAACGCCCATCAGGAAACAACCTTCCACCCAGGCTGGTGTCCAGCTTTTGCAAAACCTTGAACCCAAAGGAAGAAACAGGAATTTTCTTTTTCATAAACCAAATCCACAATTATTAACCAAATTGGTTATATCAAAAATAACCAAAATGGTAAATTAATTTTTTGAATTTTCCCATCCCTATGATATAATTGATATAAGGAGGAGAAAGCATGGTTCATTCCAGAATTAGGGAAATAAGGAAAAATAAGGGTTTAACCCTTCAGGATGTTGCTGACCGTGCAGGAACTACGGCCCAGACCATTGGTCGCCTGGAAACCGGGACCCGGACTTTATCATTAAAATGGATAAATAGAATCTCCAAAGCCCTAGAGGTTGAAGGGGCAACTCTTTTGGCACTGCCCGAGCAGGGGGATATAGAAATTTTCGGCGAAATTAATCGTACCGGGCTGATTTCCAAAAAAAGCAATGGAACTGTTTCAGCCAGGCTATTCGCAAAAGAACCAACGGCGATTAGCATTAAAGAAAATCTTGGTCCCTATATGGCCGGCGATGTTTTAATTTTCGAAAAAAATAGCAAAGGGGAAAAAAACTTTTTAGGGAAGGAATGTTTGGTTCAACATAAAAATGGAACCTACTATTTTGCTCTGGTTTTAGGTGGGACAAATGACAAGACCTTTTCCTTGGCCCCGGTGGGTAAAAAAGCTGGAATTCTTGAAAATCAAGAAATTGCAAGCGCCTCCCCTATTGTAGCCCTCGTAAGAAAGTTTGATTAGGAAAACCCTAAAAGGTTAAAATGAAATTTCCCCCGAAACCTCCTTTTGTCCTCCTGGAAGACAGCCAAGCCACTTCAAAAAAAAAGGCTGGGTTACTTTTTACCAATCCAGTGGAAATAATCCAATGTAATACCCTCAGTAAGGTCAAAAAAACCTTGCTTAAAATTGAAAAGAGCCAAAAAAAGGGTTTTTTTCTAGCGGGTTGGGTTTCCTTCGAAGCAGGCACGGCATTTCACCCCGCCCTAAAAAGAACAAAACATAAAACCAGCACAGAGCCCCTGGTTTGGATGGGAGTTTTTAAAAAACCCCAAAACCTTTCCAGCCAACAGCTTTCCTCCCTTTTTAATTCCGTTCCCCAGATTAGTCCCAGGGCTGGGCTAGTAAGCCCACCCAAAAATAAAGAAAGCCGTGCCAAGTTTAACCAGGTTTTTAAAAGGATTCTTGCATACATTAAAGCTGGAGATGTTTACCAGGTAAACCATACCTTTCGTCTGAACCTAAAAACCTTTGGCCCATTTTTCTCTCTTTATGCGGCTTTAAGAAAAGCCCAGCCGGCACCGTATTCAGCGCTTATTAACACAGGAGATTGGCGGATTTTATCCTTCTCCCCAGAACTTTTTATCTCAAAACAAGGACAAACATTGATTTCCCGGCCAATGAAAGGAACCGCAAAGCCAGGGGTAAATGAGCTGGAAAACAAAAAACGTATGAAGGCTTTAAGGGAGGATAAAAAAAACCGGGCGGAAAACCTGATGATCACCGATCTGATTAGGAACGATTTTAGCCGCATAACTGAGCCCGGTTCGGTAAAGGTGCTAAAATTATTTGAAGTGGAAAGATTTAAAAACATTTTGCAAATGTCTTCAGAAGTTACGGGAACCCTGAAAAAAGGCTCCTCCTTTTTTGAAATCTTTTCAGCTCTTTTCCCCTGTGGGTCGATAACCGGTGCCCCCAAAATAAGGGCGATGGAAATAATCAAGGAAACCGAGGCAGATCCGAGGGGCCTCTATACCGGTGCCTTGGGCTTTTTAACCCCAGGGGGAAATTTCACCTTTAGTGTCCCCATCAGAACCGCCGTCCTGAACCCCCAAGGTGAAGGCTGGTTTGGAATTGGCAGTGGCCTTGTTTCCGGGAGCAAAGTCCGGGATGAATTTGAGGAATGCCAACTAAAAGGTAATTTCCTGAAGAATATTGAAAAAGATTTTGCCTTGATTGAAACCATGCTTTGGACCGAGGATACGGGCGTACATTTTTATGACGCGCATATGAAAAGGCTTGCATCTTCGGCGAACTATTTTGGTTTTCAAATCAAAATTAAGCAAATAAAAAACCGGCTTTCTAAAATCTCGTCGACTTTCATTGATAAAAACCCCAAGAAAATTAGATTAACTCTTGCCCGGTCCGGCGAATTGAATTTTGAAACCCAGAATTACAACCGCCCTAAAAATAAGGACCATTTTGAGGTTATTATTTCCCCCCACAAGGTTTCCTCAATGGACCCTTTTCTGTTCCATAAAACAACCAACCGGGCGCTTTTTAATTCGGAATTGGAGCACTCCAAAAACCAAAAATTTTACGATATTCTTTTTGTAAATGAAAAAGGAAATATCACAGAAGGAGCCTTTAATAATATTTTTGTTCAAGGGAATCGGGGGGAACTTTTCACGCCATCTTTGAAGTGTGGGCTTTTACCAGGAATTTTGAGGGCAAAATTGGTCGAATCGGGTAAATTTAAGGAGACCTCTCTAACATGTGATGAACTGGAAAAAGCGACCAAAATCTGGCTTGGAAACTCTGTAACAGGGCTGGTCGAGGTTAATTTAAGAAAATCATCCAAAACACGGTGACCCCTAGATATGTTGCGTAAGTTATTGTTTTTTATAATTAATTTTATTTATCATTAGGTCTGAAAGCAATTTAACGGCCAACTTTGTTCTGCAATTGGGCCCTGTGGCAGTCTTTTTATTTCAGGAACTTTTCCTCTTTCAAAAGGAAATTGTGAAACAAAATTAATGGGTTGAAAAGCTTTTAACTTTGTGGCTGTATGCCCCGGCACTGGGAGTACCAAATTGTCTCAAGGGGGATTGGTTGAGACAAATTAAATTTTATAAACTAAGCTTACCATCTCCCCCTATTAAAACCCCGGTGACGGGACAAGGTGAAGTCTGCTTCCCTTGTTTTTCATTAAACCTTTTATGGTTGGGAAACATACTGAACACTTTTAAGTTCTAAAACAAGAAAATGGAAAAACAAATGCGCAATAAAAATTTGAAACGGCTTGCTCTAACAGCCTCGGTGAGTGCTGTGGTATGGTTTGGAGCTTCCGCCTCGGCCGCTACCTTACAGGACATTTTTGAGCTCAGCGCTGAGGGAACCCGAGTTGCCCAGGCGTCACAAACCCGTGTTGAAGCCCTGTCGGATGAAGCCCAGGCTTTGCTGGCTGATTATCGGTCTGAAATTAGAACGATTGAGGATCTGAGAGCCTACAATATTCAAAAGGAGAAGGAAATTGCGGACCAGCGAAGTCAAATAAACAAGCTGACCTCCTCAATTGAGCGGGCAACAATGATTGACCGCCAGATCCTTCCCTTAATTTCGAATATGATCGAAACCCTTGAAATATTTGTCAACAGCGACAAACCCTTCAAACTTGAAGAAAGGTTGGATGCTATAAATTTCCTTAAAGACAATCTTGATGATTCCAACATTTCCACTTCAGAAAAATTCCGGCTCGCCTTTGAAGCTTATCAAGCCGAAAACAATTACGGCCGGGAAATGGGTTTCCAGGATGGTAATATTACGCTTAACAATGTCTCATTAAGTGGAAAACTTTTAAATGTTGGCCGAGTTGCCCTTTTCTTTCAAACCGTAGACCAGTCCATCACCGCACATTGGAACCCGGCATCGGGCGATTGGGAAGAGCTTGACAGCTCCTATACCAGTGGAGTTGCCACAGCTTTAAAAATTGCAGAAGGCCAGATCGCACCAGATTTGGTGCGCCTGCCTCTAGTAAAGACGGGTGGGGAGTAAGACCATGACAAATTTTTTCACAAAAACATTAAAAATTCTTCTTTTGCCTGTTATTGCTGGGCTTCTTTTCACGTTACCCGCCCACGCTCAGGACGACCCAAATTCGACTGAAGGCGATGTCGTAAATCTGGATGAGCTCCTTGAAACCGTTCGCCAAGGCATTCAAACCCAGACCCGCGAATTTAAGGAACGAGAAGATACGTTCCGGAACGCCCGCAATCGCCAAAGCCAACTTCTTTCCCAGGCCCGAACGGATAGGGCTAACGAAGAACGGCGCAGTAATCGTCTTGAAAATACATATAATTCAAACGAGCAAAGAATCACGACGTTGACCACTCAGCTTCGCGATAAACTTGGAAACTTGAATGAAGTTTTTGGCGTCCTTCAACAAGTGGCTGGCGATACCAGAAG
>JAZFRG010000008.1:0-12876 GCA_036445535.1 Sphingomonadales bacterium | reverse complement strand
CCCCTCTTGAAGGTGTTAATGCTACGGAAGACCCCTTGGAAGGGGTTCCAGAACCCGAAAACAACGGGTGTGATAATGGCGGTCTTTCAGGGAATGGACCAATCAACCTACCTGCTGATGGGGATACTCTTATTCCTGGGACCTATTGCCGTGATGTCCGGGTCAACGGCGGCCCCGTAACATTTTCACCCGGGGTTTATATTTTTGATGGTGCTTCCTTAAGGGTAAACGCCGGCGCTACCGTAATTGCCCTCAATGTCATGATTGTTTTCCAGGATGGCAGCAACTCAAACAATTTTCAAATTTCCGCCGGTTCGAGCTGGACCCAGACCGCTCCAAGCTCGGGCACCTATGAGGGCATTGCCTTTTGGTCCCGGGATCAAAATTCTTACGATATAAGTTTTACCGGTCAGGTTGATATGAATATAACCGGGGTAATATACGCCCCTGAGCAAGACATCAAATTTGCTGGTGGAACCAGCGGCGGCGGATCAAACGCCTTTATCATTGCCGACGAAATTACCTTTACCGGGAATACCACGATAGGCTCGAGCTTTGACCCTAATGAACCGCCGTTTTTCAGTAATTTCCTCGTCGTGGGAAATTTGGTAGAATAATGATGAAAAAATTTCTTTTAAAAAAATTTATAGCCAACCGGGACGGCAACGTTACCATTGAACTGGCATTGATTATGATTGTCATGGCTGCGGTGATCGTTCTGGGGGTTGATTTCAGCCGCATGACCATTGAAAAACACAGGCTTGAACAATTTGCCCGGGCCGGCGCTCAATTCGGCCTGCTTGGCCAAAGCCAGGCCCAGGACCTTGTCGGCGTGGCCGCGGCGGTCAGTGAGGCTGCTGGTGATGATGCCGGTGATATTACGGTAACTGTCAGAAATTTTTGTGAATGCCCAGGTGGAATTGCTACGCCCTGCGAGGATGAATGCGCAGGAGCCATAGTCCCCGATCTTTTCCTGGAAGTTTTGGTTTCCAAGGATTTTGACTATTTATTTTCCATGGCTTCGAATTTGACCGGTGCGATAACCCTTGGCGGAGAAGCCACAGTTAGGCTTCGCTAAAACCATGAAAACTTTTTTTGCAACCCTTCCCAGACTTTTCAGGTCAAAGCGCGGTAACGCGGCGGTTGAGTTTGCCCTGACCTTTCCGACCTTAATGGTTGTTACCTTGTTGATTTTTGACCTCGGACAGGCGCTTTTTGTTTATACCACCATTAACAATGTCGCCGCAGACGGGGCCAGATACGCCGCCCTTCACGGGGTAAACAACGCCTACGCCAAAACACCCGAACAGATTCAAACCTATATTCAGGCCCGAGCAGTGGGGCTCGACCCCGCAAATCTAACCATTACCCTAACCTATACGCCCAACAATACGTTTACCGCCAGCCGGGTTGAGGTTCAGGTAGATTATGAACTTTCAATTTTTTTGAGCGGCATTTTTTCAAACATAATTACGAATACCGATGCCACGTTTAATATGAACGGCACCTCAACCATGGATGTTCTCTAACTCTTTACCCCATTTTTTCTTTTTCGTTTTTGCGCCTTTTTAAAATAGGGCAGAAAGAACATGTACATGCCGGTGAGCCACAGCACGAAAAGCGCAATCCCGGCAGGTAGAAAAAGCCAAAGCTTTGTGGCATCGCCGGCAAAAAAAGAGCCGTCATGAAGGCTCTCAATCAGGTCTGAGCGACGATAACTTACCGACAAAACCTCCGCGCTTGAGGTATCAACCTGGACCTCCCAGCGGGTAAGGGAAACAAATTTAATGATCCCCTTGTCGGGCTTAAAATCGGCCCTATCCAGGTCTTCCCATTTATCTATTCCCGCTTCTGGAACCGCTCTCGCTGCCTCAAACATATCTTGAAGGGAAGCCTCCGGCACGCCCTCAAGAACCGCGCCCTCAAAGGTGAGGGGTTGGACCCATTCAACCTGTTTTTTGACCTGGAGAAGAACCCCGGCCCCAATCATCACCAAAAGCGGGATCGCGATAACGATCGACCCCCAATGGTGGATTTTCCGCAAAAGAACTTGCAGCTTCATGACGTCTCCTTTGAAACCAACCCTTTAGGGTTTATTCACTATCCCCCAGAGGATCAACTGGTTTCAAAAGACTGAGGTCCAGGGCTGCGGCCTGTTCACGAAGGCTAGTAACTTCCTCGGCAAAGAACACGTTTACTGCATCCAGGGCTTTGGCAAGTTCATTTCTGGCAATTTCCATGTTGACCAGGGCCGTCGGCGATGGCGCATCATAGGTTGAATTAACAAAGAAACTGGCGGTGCCGATATAGCTAGTGACCTGCTTGGAGGTGTCCACAAAGCCCTTGGTGTCATCAGGAGAGGTGAATATTTTCTCTAACTCTGTGGTTTTCTCAAGGGCAGCGCCGGCATCCTCAAGGAAGGTTTCAAGCGGGGTTTTGGTTTCCTCGCCCTCTTCGCCCTCAACAGCTTCGTCCTCAGACGCTTCTTCATCCTCAGGGGCATCCTTTTGCGCTTTTTCAGCAATAGTTTTCAAAAGCTCGATATCGCTTCTGGCGTCCATTACCCTTTGCAGGGCCTCGGCCGCACTATCGAACATCTCGTTAACCTCAACCGCGGCATCAAGGTTTGCCTGAAGGGCTTCGGCGGATAATGAAGTCCTGGGGTCCTGGATAACGCTAGCGGTGCCGATAATTTCCTGGTCATCAAATTTCAGGGTAATTTCATAGTCCCCTGGAACCACGTCCGGACCGCCAAAGCGGCCGCCATTGGGTGCTGGTTGACCGCCAGGGAACTGTTTAACGCCATCGCGTTCCATTCCCCAGGTAATCCGGTTGATACCCTGGTGGACATCACGGGTGAAGGTTCTGATTAAATCACCATCAGAATTTCTAACCTCAACGGTTACCTTGCCATCGGATCCCGGGGCATCGTCCTCGGAGGCATTTTCCCGGGCGGCAATTTTACGGGCACGTTCTTTATCTGCATCGGGATGCGGCAAATCATCGCCAGAGGCCATAAAAGTAATCATAACGCCCCGTGGCGGATTTGGGGCTCTGAACCCGGTCGCGCCGTCAAAGCGCATTGAGGGGGATTGTTTGGTATTAAATTCAATCCCGCCCGTGATTGATAACAGTTTAAAACGCTCCCCGAAATCATCCTCGCTGAGACCCCGAAGCCCGCTATAATCATCAATAATATAAATCGCTCTGCCGTGGGTGCCGACAACCAGGTCATTTTCACGGGCCTGGATAGCCAGATCCTTAACCGCAACGGTTGGGAACCCGGCGGTCCATTTCATCCAGTCATCGCCGCCATTGGTGGAAACGAAAAGTCCAAATTCAGTGCCCAGGAATAAAAGATTTGGGTCAACATGGTCTTGCTGGACCGAAAGCGCATAGCCGGAAAGATCACTGGTTACCAGGCTGGTAAAGCGCCTGCCAAAGTTATCGGCCCGGTAAATATAAGGCTTCATGTCTGAGCGTCTGTGGTTGTCATAAACCACAAAGGCCACCGAAGCATCGTGGGGTGAGGGCTCGATGTGCGGAATCCAGCTATTATCAGGAACCCCGCGGGCACGGCCATCAAGACTGTCCCAGGTTGCACCACCGTCCTGGGTTACATGGAGGCGGCCATCATCGGTCCCTACCCAGATCACGCCCTCTTGGACGGGGCTTGGGGCCACGGCCACAATCGTGGTGTAAAATTCAGCTGCGGTCACATCAGAGGTGAACCCCCCGGATTCGTTATAGGTCTGCCAGTCTGGATTGTTGGTCGTCAGATCACCACTAATCACCGTCCAACTAAGCCCCCGGTCGGTAGATTTATGCAGGAATTGTGAGCCGTAATAAACCGTCGCTGGATCAAACGGATCCTGGGCAATGCCGGCGCTCCAGTTAAATCTGAGTTCAACCTCAGGGTCCGGGCTTGCCGGGGGGATAAAGCGGGCTTCACCGGTACGCATATTCCAACGCACTAATGCCCCGCCTTGGGCCATGGCATAGCCTTGCATAGAATCTTCGGGATCGGGCACGGTATCAAAGCCATCCCCAAAGAAAACTTCCTGCCAATGGAAATTACGAATGCCGCCGTTTTCCCAAACCTCTGAGGGACCGCGCCAGGACCCATTGTCCTGCAAGCCGCCATAAACATTGTAGGGCAGGTCGTTATCAACGTTAATGTGATAGAATTGCGCCAGCGGCAGATTATCGACATAGCGCCAGGTTGCACCCTGGTCGCGGGAAATCCCCAAACCGCCATCATCACCAATAATGATGTGTTTCGGGTCAAGGGGGTTAATCCACATCGAATGGACATCGATATGAATGGCATTTGGTGCGCCACAGCAATTGATGCCTGGAACCTGGTCAAAGGTTTTGCCGCCATCAATCGACAAATGAATCGTCGATTGAATGTTATAAACCCGGTTTTCGTTTTCCGGATCGACCTGAATTTCGGTGTAGTAAAAAGGTCTGGCGGTATTATTTATAGTCTCATTTGTTACCTGCCAGGTGACCCCGCCGTCATCTGATCTGGCGGCAACGTTATTACCCTCGGTCTCAAGCAAAAGATAAACCTTGTCCGGATTGCTTAGCGCAAAGTCAAAATTAGCCCTGCCCCATTCGCCGTCCGGCAAGCCATCTTCGGTGGTAATCTCAGTCCAGGTTTCGCCGCCGTCGTTTGAGCGCCAAAGGGAAGACCCCGGGCCGCCCGAGGTAAAGTGATAGGGAAGCCGGGTAAATTGCCACATCGCAGCTAGAAGATTGTTGGGGTTACTCGGGTCCATTTTAACGTCGGTGGCACCGGTGGTGTTATCGACATATAAAATTCTGTTCCAGGTTTCACCGCCATCGGTGGTTTTATAAAGGCCGCGCTCAGTATTGGATCCCCAAAGGGTGCCAAGGGCTGCAACATAAGCCACATCAGGGTTTGTCGGGTCGAGCTCTATCCAGTTGATACGTTCGGAGTTTGGCAGACCAACCTTGGTCCAGCTGTCACCGCCATCGATGGATTTATAAACCCCGGCACCAACCGAGGTTGAGTTTCTGGGGTTGCCCTCACCAGAGCCGACCCAGACAATGTCCGGGTTCTGCTGGTTAATCGCCAGCGCGCCAATCGAGGCTACATCTTCATAATCAAAAATAGGCTGGAAGGTCAGCCCGCCATCACGTGAGCGCCAAACCCCGCCAGAGGCTGAGCCGACAAAAATCGTACTGGGATCGCTGGCCACCGCATCAACAATGGAAACCCGGCCCGACATGCCGGCGGGTCCTATGGACCTGGCGTCCATCCCCTCAAACAGGTCTGAACTCATCTCGGCGGTGGCAGCAAAGGCAAAAAGCCCGGCGCCAATAATTGCCGATGTTCCCAGTAATTTTTTTAGTGTTTTCTTTGTCGTGCTCATTTTTTTAGTCCTCACTTTCGGTGGTTTCTTCTTCTGTGTTTTCGTCAGTTTCTTCTTCCTCAGGCTCATCCTCTTCTTCAGGAAGCACACCGGGCAGAACCACGGCGGGGATAGCACTTTCGGAATAAAGCGTATTAAAGTTTGCTACATCCTCGGCCAAAATCCGGTCGCGTTCGGCAAGGATGCCGTCCCATTCGGTCAGCATATCCTGGTAATCGGCATAGGAATTCTGGCTTAGAGGTGGAATATCAGACTGGAAGGTCAACCAGGTCCAATGCAGCAGATCAAGGTATTTATCACCCCAGTTCAGGGCGTCCTGGAACCCTGTCCGTTCCTTGTTGATCAGGCCACCAATCCATTCATCGATTGCTTCATTAACGCCCTCACCAGCTTCAACAACGGCGTTTGGAATGTTAACCTCGTCCGGCAGATCAAGAATTTCATTAATTTGGGATTGCACCAGCTGCAGATCGGCAATGCTTTCATGCAGCTCATAAATCCGCTTATAGATATCAAGGACGACTTCCCCTTGCTGGCCTTTCATGAATTCCGGGATCGGTGAGCGGGGGTCCTGGGAAACCGTAAAGCCTTGCTGTTGGCGCTCGTCTTCACCATAGGACAGCTGCACCGAATAATCGCCCGGGGGCAGTAGGTAAGACCGGCTAAAGTTTGCATAATTGAAAAAGCCTTCCAAGGCTTTTAAGGGCTCTCCTGAATAATCCCAAACAAACTGGTTCATGCCCTCGGAAACTTCAAAGGTATCAAAGTCGCTGTCTTCATCGTTGGTGACAAAGGTCCTGACGGCATCGCCCGAGGCATCAACAATCTCAAGGGTCATATCGCCAGCGGCTTCAACATCATTGACGGCAAAATTGATATAAACGCCGTCGTCCGGATTTTGAACGGGGTTCCGGTAAACCTGGCCGGTGGTGTTGAAATAAGCAACATCCACGGGATCCAAAAGCGTAACATTATCATCCTCCATGGCCTGGTTATGGCCTCTTATGACCGCAAGACCATCCATCACCCAAAAGGCCCGGCCTTGGGTTGAGAGAACCAGGTCATCGCCATTTACTTTCAGATCGGTGACCGGCACCGCAGGCAGGTTTTTCTGGAAAGGCTGCCAGCTGTCGCCGCCATCAAAACTGATGTGCACACCGCGCTCGGTGCCGGCAAAAAGCATGCCCGCCCTAACCGTATCTTCACGGACCACCCGGGCAAATTCGCCGTCGGGAATACCATCCGAAATATTCTTCCAGCGGCCGCCATAGTTTGTGCTCTTGTAAATCCTAGGTGTATGGTCGTTGACCTTATACCCGGTGGCAACAACGTAAACCGTGCCCGGGGTATGGGGCGAAACCTCGATGGAATTAATTATAATCTCACCTAAACCACGGGGGGTAATTTCCTCCCAGGTGGCACCGCCGTCGCGGGTAACGTTGACCAGACCATCGTCGCTGCCGACATAAATGGTGTTCGCATCATGAGGAGATTCAGCGACCGCAAAAATGGTGTTGTAATGCTCGGACACTTCGTTGGTGATCGGGCTGCCCATGGGGCCCTGGTGTTCTTCATCATCGCGGGTCAAATCGGGGCTTATGACTTCCCAGTTTTGGGCCCGGTCGGTGGATTTAAAAAGCACGTTCCCGGCGTAATAAATCACACTTGGATCGTGGGTTGAGACCAGAACAGGGGCGTTCCAGTTAAACCGGTAATCGCGCTCACTGGGCGACTGCCCGGCGCCAATATGGGGCAGCAAGGCGACGCTGCGGGCCAGGCCGGTTTCCTGATCATATTCATTGAAAAGCCCCAAAAAACACCCGGCATACACATACCTGGGGTTATCGGGATCAAAGGCGACATGGGCGCTTTCGCAGCCGCCAACCGAGCCATAATCATCGCGACCAATACCGCCGTCTGGCCCGCGGTTATAAATCGCCACGGTCGAGTTGTCCTGCTGGCCGCCATAAATTTTGTAGGGGTACATATTATCGGCATTCACACGATAAAACTGCGCGGTTGGCTGGTTGTCCTGGCGGCTCCATGAATCGCCACCATCAACCGTAACCGTACCGCCGCCGTCATTGGCGTTAATAATAAAATCGGTGTTATCGGGGTTGATCCAAAGCCCGTGGTGGTCGCCGTGAACGGCATGGGCGAAACCTTGAAAGGTTTTACCGCCGTCGATGGATTTGAAAGCCCCGGCATCCAGCGCATAAACCGTGTTTTCGTCCTGCGGGTCGGCAAAAACATGGATGTAATACCAGGAGCGCTGGTAAATCTTGCGCTCGCTGTTAATTAATGACCAGCTTTCGCCGGCATCTTCCGAGCGATAAAGCCCGCCCTTTTTATCCTCGGCTTCAATGATCGCATAAAGCCGGTCTGGATTGGCCGAAACCGAAACACTGGTTTTGCCCATCAATTCCGGCAAACCTTCGTTAATGGTTTCCCAGGTGTCACCGCCATCGGTGGATTTATGCAGGCCAGAGCCCTCGCCGCCTGATCTGATTTCCCAGGCCGCCCGTTGATGGTCCCACATTCCGGCATAAAGAATTCTGGGGTTGGTGGTATCGATTACAATGTCCGACGCGCCCGTAGTTTCATTGACGTACAAGACCTTTTCCCAATTATCGCCGCCGTCCTTTGAGCGGTAGACCCCGCGATCCTCAGTTGAGCCCCAGCTTGATCCCTGAACCGCTACGAAAACAATATCGGGGTTCGAGGGATTAACCACGATTGAGGCTATGGTTCTGGAATTTGGCAGACCAACGTTGGTCCAGGTTTTGCCTTTGTCGGTAGACCGGTAAACCCCGTCGCCGGTAGAGACCGAAACCCCTCTGATCCCGGCAGAGCCGGTCCCGACATAAATGACATTGGCATCCGAAGGTGCCACGGCAATGGCACCGATGGAGCCGACATTAAACTGACCGTCCGAGATATTTTCCCAGGTTTGCCCCGCATTATGGGTAACCCAAACCCCGCCGCCGGTAGCCCCCATGTAATAGGTCATTGGATCAGAAGCATGGCCCGCGACCGCGGTGGAACGGCCCCCCCGAAACGGCCCCACCAGCCGGTATTCCAGCGGATCAAAATACTTTTCGTCAACTTCGGCTAATGCAATGGATGGTGTGGTGGCGGCAAAGCCCAATGCCAGTGATAATAATAAAACAGATTGGGAAACCTTCCCAATTTTAAGGAAATTCATTTTTCATACCCCACTGTGATTCCAAGTCAGGAACCGACTATATCGGCAGGTTTTAAAGAGTCAATAAAAGTCGCGCCAAAGCGTTCTTATTCTGCGGGGGATGGCAGGTTTTGGCTAGCACATTCCAGGGCTCCGGCCAGCGCCACATCAACGCCGGTGATATCAAACCTCAGACTCCCGGCGGCGGTATGAAGGTAAAGGTTATGGGACCCTCGGATTTCAGTAACATTTCCAAAAAAATCCAGGTTAATCAGGACCGATTTTTTGTCCTCGCCTGAGATCGCCTTGCCGGGGTGGCGGGGGTTATCATTAAACTGCAGCGACACCTCATAGCTTTCACGGGCATCCAGCGCCCAGCGCTCTAGCAAAAGCCCCATCAATAAACTGGTGCCATCGGCATAAAAAATAACCGCCTCCTGGTTTTTGTAGGATTTGGTCGCCAGACAAACCTCAAAAGCCCCCGCGTCGGTAGTGGATTTCGAGATTTCCCAGTCATCAAACTTGTCGATAAGGCTGGCCCCTTGTGCGCTAACCACATTTGGCAGGCTAAACCCTAAACCCAAGAGGACCGAAAAGAAGACACCGCTGGTTTTAATCATGGTTTGACCTTTATCTGTTTTTGGGTCACTTTTTTAAGCCTACTAGGATTATATAGAAATGAAAACCGCGATGTTTTTTAAATCGAGGAAATCTGAAACTCAGGAAGGAACCATCGGGGACCTGGATTATACCCTGGTGCGCTCAAGTCGTAGAACCTTGGCGCTGCAGATTAAATCCGGCGGTCAATTAATCGTTCGTGCACCGCACCGCACGCCGCTCCGTGAGATAGAGGACTGGATTTATAAAAAACGCACCTGGATTTTAAGGCACCAGCATAAATCCTTAGCAAAAGCCGAAAAGGAACCGGAATTCCGGGAGGGCGAACGCCACCCCTATTTGGGTCAAAACTATCCCATCCGCCTGAAAAAAGGCGCGGCAATGGGCGGCACCCTTGAAGATGGGGAAATAATCCTAACGCTTCGTGGGCACCCTACCGAGGATAAGATCGAGCGCGCCTTAAAAGCCTTTTACCGCGCCGAAGCGGTGCTGATTTTTGAGGACCGGCTGGATAAACATTTCCCGGCCTTTGAAGCCCGCGGCCACAAACGGCCAGGGATTTCGATGCGCTGGATGAAGGGCCGCTGGGGCTCGATGAGCACATCGGGGAAAATGTCCTTGAATACCCAACTGGTCAAAAAGGACATTGAGCATATCGATTACGTTATTGTCCACGAACTTTGCCATTTGGAGCACATGAACCACGGCAAAGGCTTTTATAAACTGATGAATGAAATGATGCCCGGCTGGAAAACTCTTCGAAAAGGCCTAAAAGGGGATTTGTAATGGCAAAAAATAAAAATCATCTGGACCTTGTTGGTGATGGGGATGATGTAGAAATCCTTCTTATGGTTGAGGAAGCGTTTGGTATTCATATCGAAAACAATCAAACCGATGCTGTCATTACTGTTGGCGACCTTTACGATATCATTAAACGCAAACTCCCGAACCACCCGGAAACTGAGGCGATTTGTTTTTCCGCTTACACTTTTTATCGCCTGCGACGGGCCATAAAGACTATTACGAAAAGAACAGACCTCGGTCCAAATAAAAGAATAGAAGAAATTTTGGGTAAGGACTCCCCTTCAGGTTTTAAAAAACAAATCGAGAATTTGACGGGGTTTAACCTTCCCTACCTTGGGGGGAATGCACTTCAAAGGATTGGATTATTGGCTTGGTTTGCATTTGGAGTTTTAAATATAATGGCGCTAACTAATCTTGCGGATGTCCAGATAACTCCTAACTTTTATTGGTTGAATATTACCCTTATCGTTTTTGGCTGGGGGCTATCGTCATTAGGGTCGGAAAAGAAACTAACAAAAGACTATGAAACCTTAGGAACCTTGGCAAAAAAAACCGCCAACATGAATTATGGTCGAATAGCCCATACTAAAAAGGATGCTGATAAAGAGGGATTGTGGAAAGCACTGGTGGCATTAATTCGCAACAGTGGTGAGGGCAACCCTCCGCTTGAAATCAACCGGGAAACAACCTTTTTCGCTGAATAACCCCTACCCCTCTTGCGCCGCTTTTCTGGCCTCTAAAACCTGTTCAGCCATGCGGCCTGTCAGTTCCTGCATGTGGTGGTGCTCAAAGGTATAGGTGCCGGCGCCCTGGCTCATGGACCTGAGCTCAATAATCAGGTCATGGATTTCGGCCAACGGCATGTGCGCCTCAACGGTATCCCAGCCGCCCCAGTTTTCCCGGGCGTCATAGCCGAGCATCTGGCCGCGGCGCTGGGAGATCATGCCCGTGACCTTGTTGGTATAATCATTGGGGACATGGATATGAACGTTGACGATCGGCTCTAATAAAACCGGGGCGCACTTGGGCAGCGCCTCTTGCATGGCTTGCCGGCCAGCGGTCTGGAACGCCATATCGGAACTATCAACGGCGTGGAATTTGCCGTCTACAAGCGTCACCCCCAAATCCACCACCGGAAAACCCAGGGGCCCACGCACCAAATAATCCTTCACGCCGTGCTCAACGCTGGGGATGTAGGTTTTGGGGATCACCCCGCCCTTGATTTTATCATCAAAGACAAAGCCCTCACCGCGCGCCCTTGGGGCTATTTCGACAACCACATCGCCGAACTGGCCATGGCCGCCGGATTGCTTTTTATAGCGGGTGTGCTGGGAAATCGGTTTCTGGATGGTTTCCTGGTAGGGCACTTGCGGTCTCGACATGGTGACATCGATATTAAAGCGGCTTTTCAGTTTGTTCACCGCGGTCCGTAGCTGGACCTCGCCCTGGCCTTTTAAGACCAGTTCGTGAGTGCTTTTGCGGTGTTCATTGGTAATTGAGGGGTCTTCATCGCAGATTTTGGTCAGACCCTCCGAGAGCCGCATTTCATCGCCGCGGTTTTGGGCCTCAATTTTCATTTCATAGACCGGCGGGAACGGGCCTGGTTTTGATAATTTGGCTTTTTCATCCTTCGATAAGGTATCGCCGGTCTTGACCGTCTCCAGCCTGCCAAAGGCGGCAACATCGCCGGGCCCGACGTTCATGGTCTTTTCCATATCTTCGCCGTTCATGTAGAAAAGCCCTGAGATGCGCTCGCCGTTAACCTGCTCACCATCCTTGACCGAACCCTGGAAAATCCGCACCAAGGTGCGCTGGCCGCCGTGTTCGGTGTGATAAACCTTTAGGGCCTGGGCGACAAAGCTTTCGCCCTCAACACCGCGGCGTTTGGCGGTGGCCTCGACCCCCGGGATTTCATGGCGGAGTGCCTTTAGTAACCTGAAAGTGCCGTTGTCATGAATGGCCGAGCCGATCATCATCGGCACCACCCGGTTTGCGCTTAAGTCTTTGGATAAGTCCTCCATGACCTCTTCTTTAGGCGGATCAATGTCCTCTAAAAGCTCTTCCATTAAATGGTCGTCAAAATCAGCCAGCGTTTCAAGTAAACTGAAGCGCGCTTCTTCGATGCGGCCATCATCGGGCAGATCAACCTGCTTGCTTTGTTTTTCATTCTCATAGGAATAGGCGCGGCTTG
Organism: Sphingomonadales bacterium; assembly: GCA_036445535.1. Lineage (GTDB taxonomy): Bacteria > Pseudomonadota > Alphaproteobacteria > Sphingomonadales > SMXR01 > SMXR01. The sequence goes on along the minus strand of JAZFRG010000008.1, from coordinate 677 downwards.
CCGCCAAATCGACATACCCCTTAACCTCTTCGCCGTCACGGATGGGCAAATGGCGGAGCACCACCGGGTGGTCAGATACTTCATTCAAGGCCTTGGCCAGGGCCCGGACAGAGCCGGTAAAGCGCTCAATTTTATTCAGATAAATAATGTGCGGCAGGTTTTGCTGGTCTAATAACTTTAAAATCGGCGCGATGCCCTTAACCTTGTCCAGCTCCGGCTCTATTACGACCACCGCGGCATCCACGCCGGGCAGGACATCCACGGTTTCCTGCAAAAATTCCAAAGACCCGGGGCAATCCAGAAAATAAAACCGGTTGTCCATAAAATCGGTAAACGCGGCATTGACCTCAATGCCCATTTCCTGGGCTTTAGACTCGGCGCTGGAATCGCCAAATATTCTGCCCGTGACGCCAGCCTTTCTGTGAATTTTTCCGGTGGTGCAAAGAATACTCTCGAGCAGCGCAGTTTTACCGCTCAAGTAGGGCCCGATGAGGGCGATTGCCCGGGCCCCCGCTTTACCTTTTTGGGTCATACCTTGGTTTCTCCCCTTTTCGTCCTGATCGCATAGGGAAACTATAAAAGAAATAAAACCGGTTTGTCGAATCGTTATGGCAAAGAAAATTTCAAAAACGGCCCCAAAAAGGCCTAACTCTCTTGGAAAGTTCGAAAAAAAAGTG
>JAZFRG010000007.1:0-6056 GCA_036445535.1 Sphingomonadales bacterium | reverse complement strand
GAGGGCGAAGCGAAGAGCGAAGAGCGAAGAGCGAGGGGCGGCAAGCGATTCGAAATCAACAGGCTTTTCTAACCGGGCAAAGATTCCAGTAATTTTTTCAAGCCCCGAGAGTTTTCCGTGGGGAATGGCAACCCCGTAGCCAAGACCTGTGGTGCCAAGACGTTCGCGTTGCAAAAGGACATCAAAAATTTCACGTTCATCGCGGCCCAACTTTTTTGCAGCGAATGCAGACAATTCCTGCAAAGCTTGCTTTTTGCTGGAAATCTTTAAATTCGGGATTATGGCCGTGGGTCCGGCCAGGTCACTGACAGTTACCATTTTTGCTCTCTTTACCTAGATCATTGGTTTAAAATCAGGTCCCTAGACCTCAAAAGTCTTCAGCTCCTCTTGCCGAGTCGTGGTGGTTTTTAATCCTTCGATTAAATCTACGCAACTGCTTTTCTAATTTTTCTGCTGCTTGGTCAAACGATAAATAGATCTCCGGGGCCTTTGCCCGGCTATGCATATTGACCCCCTTGGGGGCACGAAGGTTACACTCTACATGGTACATGGGGCCTTCCTTTGAGACGGTTACACTGGCATCAATTGAACGGTCAAAATATTTGTCTGCAGCGCCCTTAATTCTGTCTTTTGCATGTAAGTGGAAGGCCTGGCCAATTTCAATATTTCTACCGCTGATGCTTACATTCATGTAAATTTCCTTTCTAAAAGAAGTGGATTCAATTCTAATATGGGAAGGGTGATTCTACAAATCAAACCCGAAAGAAAATTAACTTTTTAATTTTCGGCGCTCAAAACTGGAGGGTAGCTCCAGGGCCTCGCGGTACTTCATGACGGTTCGCCGCGAAATTAAAACCCCTTCTTTTTTTAAAATTCTCGCCAGTTTATCATCGGACAAGGGTTTTCCCGGAGGTTCAGCTTCAATCAAAGTTTTGATCCGGGCCTTGATGGCATGGGCCGAAGTTCCAGCCTCGCCTTCAACGCTGGCCACCCCGGAAGAGAAAAAATATTTCAGTGGATAAACCCCCCTGGGAAAAGATAGAAATTTATTGGCGACCACCCGGCTTATGGTGCTTTCATGCATTTTAGTTTCAGCCGCTATTTCCCGGAATGTAAGTGGTTTTAAGTGCCGGATTCCCTTTTCAAAGAAACCGGCCTGGTTTTTAACCAAACACTCCGAGACTTTCAAAACGGTTTTCGCCCGCTGATCCAGGGCGCGCTTAAGCCAGCCCGCGCGGCGCTGGCAGTCTTGCAAAAAGTCCTTGCCCTCGGACTTGCGGGTTTTGGCTTTAAAGACGGTCGAATAAGTTTCGTTAATTAAAAGCCTGGGCAGGGTCTCAGGGTTTAGTTCAACGTTAAACCCCCCACCCTTTCTGGGTCTGACAAAAACATCAGGGATCAGGGTTTGCAAGGGGTCGCCAGAGCCGAAGCGATCGCCTGGTTTGGGATCCAGTTCGCGCAGCAGCTTTAGCGCCGCTTCAAGGCCTTTTCCCTTAAGCCCGGTTTCTTTTTCAAGCGCGGACAGGTCACGCTTTGCCACTAATTCAAGACACTCAAGAAGCTTGGAAGTAGTTTTCCCACTGGGGCCTAATTCGCTTAATTGAAGCGCCAGGCACTCTTTAAGGTCTCTGGCAAAAACCCCCACCGGCTCAAAACTCTGCAAGGTTAAAAGAACCTTTTCGACCTCAATTTCGGGGCAGCCAAGCTGGTCAGCAATCTCGGATAGTGGGGTGGTCAAATAACCAGCCTTGTTCAGGCCGCCTGCCAAATGCGCTGAAATAAGGCGCGCATCCGGGGCCAGGACCAGAAACGAAAGCTGGTCCTGTATATGATCCTGGAGGGTTTTTTCTCGCCGCAACACGCCCTCAATCTCTGACACATCGGGCCCGGATTTTTTGGGCAAGTCATCGCCGGAGGCGCGTTTTTTAGGTGCATCCCAATCGGGATCAAATTCCAAAACCGGGTTTGATTCAATTTCGGTGTGAATAAAATCAGCCAATTCCAGCCTATCGAATTGGAGAATTTCCAAAGAGAGCCTCATCTCGGGGGTCATGGTTAACCCAAGACTTTGCTTCATTTGCAGTTTTGGTGCCTGTGCTACGACTCTCTCCTTCTCCCTGCCTATATAGGAGGGATGGCCTTAAACCAGAAGAGGAGACGTAAAAAAAGAAATTAGTGGGAAAAATTATTTGGTGTCATCGGGAAGGTCGAAGCGGCCGGAGACCCGACCATCTTCTTCTAAAGCCTGGCCATCAAATTTGGTCACGCCGGTGACCAGATCAATCTCAAGACGCTCACCCTTAATCTCAGAACTTTCGCGTTTCAACCAAACATCGCCAACAATAGTTACGGTTTTGCTTTTAACATCATAAACCGCCCAATTCCCCTCCGCACTCTCACCTGGGCTTTCAAGCCGAACCCGCCCGGTGGCATCAAGGCGGACTATTTTGGGGTTATCTGATGAGCTGTCGGTTTCGTAGTAAACCCGAAGGGTTTCGGTTAAAAATTTCAAATCACCCTGAGTGACTTCAACCGCGCCTTTAAAAATCGCCAGCTTTTTATCCTGATCAACATTAAGTTCATCGGCAATGATATCGATCGGTTGGTCGGTGTCGTGGCCTTCAAGCCCCGAAGCAACGGCACCCGAGGTGTAAACGCCTAGGAAAAGGAGGGCAAAAAAGCTGAGCAATTTTTTCATTCAAATTTATTCCGTCTTTGGGCTGTCGAAGGTTTACCAAGCCTTTAAGGCTTTTCTTTGTTCAAGACTTAATACCAAAAATCACAACCTTTCACAAATGGCAACGCGGTTTAGGTAAATCAATGGTGCCCCTTGGGAATTTAATGATGGTTGAAAATATCGGTTTCAGCCCAACCGATTAAATCCATTTCCGCGCGAAAGGGAAGAAATTCAAAGGCAGCATTGGCCAGTTCGGTGCGGGCTTCGCGCTTTAAAAGCTGGTCTAGTTTGGTTTTTAATTGGTGCAAATAAAGGACATCGCTAGCTGCATATTCCAGCTGGGCCTGTTCGTAGGTCTCGGCCCCCCAGTCGGAACATTGCTGTTGTTTGGAAATCTCAACACCAATAAGTGTCCGGCAAAGATCTTTCAAACCATGGCGGTCGGTGGAGGTGCGGGATAATTTGGAAGCGATCTTGGTGCAGAAAACCGGGCTGGCATTTACGCCTAAGTATTTCTTCAGAACCGCAAGGTCAAAGCGGGCAAAATGATAAAGTTTGGTTATCTTTTGATCGTTTAAAATTTTTTTCAGGTTTGGCGCGTCGTATTCGCCCTTTTTAAAGCGCACCAGATGGGCATCACCGTCGCCTGCAGAAAGCTGAACCAAACACAGCCGATCGCGGTGGGGGTTCAGCCCCATGGTTTCGGTATCAACGGCAATCATTTTGCCTAGTTTAATGCCCTTCGGCAAATCCCCTTCATGAAAATAAATCGCCATGTTTTTTCCTATTTACTGCAAAGGCTGGTGCCCAGGAGAAGACTCGAACTTCCACGACCATAAAGGCCACTAGCACCTGAAGCTAGCGCGTCTACCAATTCCGCCACCTGGGCTTTTTCAGCGTTCGCACTGGCTACCGATTAGGGGCGCTAATGTCAAGCCGTTTAGAACCCCGCCAAGCAGAAGCGCTACCAAATCAAGAAGCCCAAAACCGCCGCACCAAAAATAACCCTATAAACTACAAAAATGGTCATGGTCGCGCGTTCCAGCCACTTCATCAGAAAATGAATGGCAATTATTGCGGTGATAAACGCCAGGCCTGCCGCCGTGACCGCTGACAAAATAGCTCCATCCGCTCCGTTTTTAATCAGCTCAAAAGTGCTCCAGCCGCCGGCCGCTAAAATCACAGGGATTGAAAGCAGCATGGAAAATCGCGCCGCCTCTACCCTCTCAAACCCAAGGAAGCGTCCTGCGGTCATGGTAATGCCCGAGCGTGAGGCGCCGGGGATCAGGGCCAAAATCTGGAATAGCCCAATCACCAACGATGAACCATAGGTCAGATCTTCTATACGCCGCACCCTAAGACCAAATTTATCGCCGACAAAAAGCAATAGGCCAAAAACAATGCTGGCGATGGCAATAATCATAGGATCCCGAAACAGACTTCCATAACCGCTAAACGCCATCACCCCACCCACAATTAAAACCGGGATCGAGGCCACAAAAACAAACCGGAACAGCCGCCCATTTTCGCCTCTAATATCATCCTTGGCCAAGCCAATGGTGGCAAAACCTCCATGAATAATACGCCCAACTTCGCGGTGAAAATAAACCAAAACTGCCAAAAGCGTGCCAACATGGACCGCAACATCGACCAAAAGCCCCTGGTCCTGCCAATCCAAAAAGAGCGGCAAGGTCGCCAGATGTGCCGACGAGGATATTGGTAAAAACTCAGTAATCCCCTGAATGACGGCTAAAATAAAAAGATGTAAAAGCGGCATTTAATTTTCCTAAAAAATCTACTCAACCTTATAGCAGGCATTTCTGGAGTGAAAATTGTTTTTCCGAAAAATTGATGTTCTGGCTAGCGGCCTTAAGCTGCGCTAAGATTGTTTAGCTATGACCATTAATAAAAAAATCACGGAAAAAGCCAAAGCCGCAGGCTTTGACCAGGTTGGATATGTGCGCGCCAGCGATGTCCCCGAAGCGCTGGGAGACCGGCTTTCGGAATTTTTGGAAAACGGTTGGCACGGCGATATGGCCTGGTTGGAGGAAAAGGCCGACCGGCGGTGCCACCCCAAACTGCTTTGGCCTGAGGTAAAAGGCATTATTATGCTGGGCTTTAATTACGGCCCCAAAGGCGATGCCCTGGAAAATCTTCCTAACAAATCTGTGGGTAACATTTCGGTTTATGCCCGGGGCCGCGATTACCACGATCTGGTAAAAAAGCGCCTGAAACAAATCGGCCGCTGGGTGCACAGCGAATTTGAAGTCCCGATCAAGGTTTTTGTCGACACCGCACCGGTGATGGAAAAACCACTGGCGCAACTGGCCGGCCTTGGTTGGCAAGGCAAACACACAAATCTGGTCTCAACCGAACTTGGGTCGTGGCTGTTTCTTGGGGCCATTTTTACTACCCTTGAGCTGGAACCCTCTAGCGGCGAAGAGGATCATTGCGGCAGCTGCAGGGCTTGCCTCGATATTTGCCCCACCAATGCCTTTCCCAGCCCTTACAAACTGGATGCCCGGCGGTGTATTTCTTATCTGACTATTGAACATAAAGGCCCCATTCCGAAAGAATTTAGAAAACCCATCGGCAACCGCATTTATGGCTGCGATGATTGCCTGGCAGTATGCCCCTGGAATAAATACGCCCAAGTCGCAAACGAATTATCCTATTTTTCCAAAGAACATTTAAAAGCCCCGCCCTTGGCCGAGCTTTTGCAATTGGATGAGGCAAGATTCCGTGAATTTTTTCAGGGCTCACCGATCAAACGCACCGGGCGCGACCAGTTTATCAGGAACACATTAATTGCCGCCGGCAATTCGGGAGAGGAAAAATATTTAACCAAAATTACTAATCTCCTTGAAGACCCCTCGGATATTGTACGGGGAGCGGCGGCCTGGGCACTTCAGGAAATTGGTAAGACTGATCAGATTGAAAAAGCCCGGGCAAAAGGATTAAAAGATGCTTCGCCGGTGGTGCGGGCAGAGTGGCAATAAATTAAAATCTTATTTTTCGATCCTGACATCCATGTTTTCTAAATTGCGGCGCACCAGGTCTGCCGCCGGTCCATCGGGGTATTCCCTTAAATAAGCGATCCAGTTTTCGCGGGCGCCATTTTTATCCCCCATTTCACGAAACAGGTTGCCCCGCTCCAAATACGCTTCCCGGTTCTGAGGCTCAATCCGAGAAGCCTTTTCCAGTTCAAACATGGCTTCCGGGTATTTTCCCAAAGCCCGGTAAGCGCTGGCCTTTAAAACATAAAGGTCGGCATTTTCCTGAACCAGAAATTGAACCTTGGTAATATCATCAAGGGCAGACTGATAGTCGCCCATTTCACCATTGGCCAGCGCCCGGTCAACTAAAAGATTGGCGGTCG
>JAZFRG010000006.1:0-5550 GCA_036445535.1 Sphingomonadales bacterium | reverse complement strand
GTGGGGGTCAAGTTTGCTGGCGCCTGGCTCCTGAAAAAATTTCCCTAAAGTGCCGTCGACGTCAGAGGCGTTATCCGCCAAAGCACTAATCAGCGCTTCCAGTTGTTCACTTGGAACAACCCCCGAGGTGATCCCTAAGGCGCAGGTTTCTGGGGCTTTTAACCTGTCACCGGTCAACGCTAAATACATCCCGACCTCGCCCTCAAGGCGGGGCATAAACCAGCCACCACCAACATCGGGCACCAGGCCAAGGCCGGTTTCGGGCATCGCCAGCATGGTCCGCTCGGTCGCCACACAGTGACTGCCATGCACAGAAATCCCAACCCCGCCGCCCATGGTAATGCCATCCAGGATAGCAATATAGGGTTTAGGGAATTCTTTAATAACGGTGTTCATACGGTATTCTTCTCTGAAAAACCGCTGCCACTCCAAGGAGGTTTGATCGCCGTCGCGATACGCCATGCCGCTTTTATAAAGCGCGACGACATCGCCGCCGGCACAAAAGGCCTTATCCCCCGCCCCTTGAATAACCACTGCTTTAACGGTGTCATCTTCGGCCCACGCGTTCAATTTTTCACGAAGCGCCCGACACATATCTGCATTAAGTGCATTTAAAGCTTTTGGCCGATTGAGGGTTATGAGCCCAATCTGACCGCGGTTTATGAATAGGATATCTTCGTTCACAGGCTAGTCCTTTAAAAGGTGCTTGGAAATGACGACCCGCATAATCTCGTTGGTGCCCTCAAGAATTTGATGGACCCTAAGATCACGAACAATGCGCTCCAGCGGATAGTCTTTCAAATAGCCGTAGCCGCCGTGCAGTTGCAGCGCCTCGTTGGCAACCCTGGAGCCGATATCGGTGGCAAAGCGCTTGGCCATTGCGGCTTTCATTGAAGCATCATGGGTTTTATGGGTGACGCATTGGGCGGCTTCATAAAGCAGTAAACGTGCCGCCTCCAGTTCTGTCGCCATATCGGCCAACTTGAATTGTGTGACCTGAAAATCGGCAATGGCACGGCCAAATTGTTTGCGCTCCTTGGTGTAATCAATTGAGGTATCCAGCGCGAACTGGGCACCGCCCAGCGAACAGGCCCCAATATTTAGCCGCCCGCCATCCAGGCCCTGCATGGCAATTTTAAAGCCCTGCCCTTCTTCCCCCAGAAGGTTATCCAGGGGGACCTTGCAGTCATCAAAATTGACCGTAGTGGTTGGCTGCGAATTCCAGCCCATTTTCCGCTCCAAAGCCCCGAAGGACAACCCTTCCATGCCTTTTTCAACAATCATACAGGAAATCCCCTTTGGACCCTCCGCCCCGGTCCGCGACATGACCAGATAAATATCCGATTCCCCGCCGCCGGAAATGAAGGCTTTTGAGCCGTTCATGGTGTAATGGGTGTTGTCCTTTTTGGCTTTGGTCCGAAGCGAAGCGGCATCCGAGCCCGAGGAAGGTTCGGTCAGGCAATAGCTGGCGATCAGCTCCATCGTCGCCATTCGCGGCAGGTATTTTTGTTTCTGATCTTCGCTGCCAAAAGCATCGATCATCCACGCACACATATTGTGGATGGAAATAAAGGCCGCCGTCGACGGGCAGCCGTAGGCTAGCTGTTCCATAATCAGCGCCGCATCGAGCCGGGTCAGACCAACCCCGCCGTGATCAGGCGAGACATAAATGGAGGCAAACCCAAGTTCAGCCGCTTTTTTCAAAACATCCCGGGGGAAGATTTTTTTCTCGTCCCATTCGGCGGCCTTGGGCTGCATTTCCTCAACAGCAAATTTTCGTGCCATATCGCGGATTGCAATTTGTTCGTCGGTTAGAAAAAAAGCCATACCAGGCACCCTCTTATTTTTGCTCCCAAGGGTATGCCATAGTTTGTTTTCCCGGCTCAACCTTTTTCCTTTTTTTCGTCCAAGAATCCTTAATTTCATCAAGGCCCTTCACAGCCAGCGATTTTGGAGTATATTGAATTCGAGGTTCCGCAGGTGGCCCGCTGCCTGACGGGGAGGATTTGAAAATTTAATTTTAAACTTAACGAGGGGTAGAGAAATGAAATCACCTAGATACTTAACGACGGTTGCGGCCTCCGCTGCAGCCCTTTTGCTGGTCGCTTGCGGCGAAGAAGCTTCTGATGAAAGTGCAACTGTTGATGAAGCTGTAGAAGAATCAGAAGAAATGATCGAAGAAGCTGGTGACGCCGCTGAAGAAATGATGGAAGAAGCTGGTGACGCCGCTGAAGAAATGATGGATGACGCTGGTGACGCCGCTGAAGAAATTATGGACGACGCTGAAGAAGCTGTAGACGACAACGACGGCTAAATCGTTTTTCCAGATCAGTTATTAAAAAGTCGGCTTTTTAGCCGGCTTTTTTCATGGAAAAAAAGGGCCGGTTTGCTTTGACCCTGTTTCAGTAAATTTTTTGTGGCCTTAACTTAAAAGGGTAGCTGCCTCTGCACTCCCGCCAAGATCAAAGACATTCATTACAACCAAAGCAATCATCATAATGACTAAAAGGATAAGTAATTTTTTTGCCAACGGTGTCATCGGTAACCCCCTACAATGTTAAATATCAAGGACTGGTATTTTGCTCCAACCTGACCCCAAAATCAAGGGTATATCTGCAATTCTTTACTTCAAAGTCGGGATTAAGAAGTCTGCACCCGGCGTGATCAGCGAGGGCCAGCGCGAGGTCACGGTTTTGGTTTTGGTCCAAAAGCGAACCCCTTCCATGCCGTGCTGGTTAATGTCGCCAAAGGCGCTTTCTTTCCAGCCGCCAAAAGAATGAAAGGAAAGGGGCACCGGGATCGGCACATTGATGCCAACCATGCCAACCTGGACCTTATCGGCGTATTCGCGGGCGGCATCGCCGTCAGCGGTGAAGATTGAGGTGCCATTGCCATAGCGGTGCATGGTCGGAAGGCGGATTGCTTCATCAAAATTATCAACCCGCATGACCTGCAAGACCGGGCCAAAAATTTCATCCTGATAGGATTTCATCTTGGCGGTGACTTTATCGAACAGGGACCCGGCCATAAAATAGCCGTCCTCATAGCCCTGAATAGTCAATTCGCGGCCATCCACGACGAGCTCAGCCCCCTCTTTGACGCCGAGGTCAATATAGCCCTTAACCTTATCGAAATGCGCCTTGGTCACCAGCGGCCCCATCTCGGAGGCCGGATCCATGGAAGGCCCTACCTTGATTTCCTCTACCCGGGGTTTCAGCATCTCAACCAGCTTATCGCCAACATTGCCAACCGCAACTGCCGCCGAGATCGCCATACAGCGCTCCCCGGCCGAGCCATAACCAGCCCCGATCAAGGCATCAACGACCTTATCCAGATCCGCATCGGGCATAACCACCATGTGGTTTTTAGCCCCGCCCATGGCTTGGCAGCGTTTGCCGTGGGCGGCCGCAGTGGAATAAATGTATTTGGCGATAGCGGTGGAGCCAACAAAGGAAATAGCCTGCGTTCTGGGGTCGGTCAAAAGCGTATCAACCGCTTCCTTATCGCCGTTAATAACGTTTAATACCCCAGGCGGCAGCCCTGCTTCTTCAAAAAGTTCGGCAAGGCGTAGCGGCACCGATGGGTCTTTCTCAGAGGGCTTCATGACAAAGGTGTTGCCACAGGCAATCGCCATGACAAACATCCACATCGGCACCATCGCCGGAAAATTAAAGGGCGTAATCCCTACGCAAACCCCAAGGGGTTTACGCATCGAATACATATCAATGCCGGTGGCTACGTTGTCTGAGAACTCACCCTTCATGGCGTGGGGCATGCCGATGGCAAATTCGATCACTTCAATGCCGCGCTGGACCGAACCCTTGGCATCTTCAAAAACCTTGCCGTGTTCGTTTGACAGCAACTCCGCCAGCTCATCGTGATGAGCCCGGCACACTTCTAAATATTTCATCATGATCCGTGAGCGCCGCACCACCGAGGTTTGCGACCAGGCCGGAAAAGCCTGTTCAGCGGCGCTAATGGCTGCTTCGGTCTCGGATTTCGATGCCAAGGGGCAAAGCGAGGCGACCTCGCCTTTAGTGGGATTAAAAACATCGCCGAAACGCCCCGATGTGCCCTTGACGTTTTTGCCGCCGAAATAATGGGTAAGTTCTTTAGTCATTTATAAAGTCCTTGAAACTGATGAAAATTTGAAAACCTTATAATGAGAAATTCAAATTTATACAACCAATCGTTAAGGCCTTTATTTGTTTGCCCCACCCTTTAGCCTTTGCTAAAGGAACCTATGAGCAAACGACCATCATCGCACCCGCATTTCCCGTCCGCCCGCCTGCGCCGGACGCGCAGCACTGATTGGTCGCGGCGTTTGGTGCGGGAGAATGAACTTTCGGTAAATGATCTGATCTGGCCGTTGTTCGTCCGCGAGGGCAAAAAAGTTTCGGAAGCCATCCCCTCCATGCCCGGCGTTGAGCGCCATTCGGTGGATCATATTGCGATGGTGGCGGCTGAGGCGCATGAGCTGGGGATCCCCGCGGTGGCGCTGTTCCCGAAAACCCCATCTGATTTAAAGAATGAGGGTGGTTCAGAAGCCCTGAACCCGGACAATCTCGTTAACCAGGCGGTCCGCGCCATCAAGGCCGCGGTGCCGGGCCTTGGCGTGATCGTTGATGTCGCGCTGGATCCTTACACTTCGCACGGCCACGACGGGCTTTTAAAGGACGGCATTATCCTGAACGATGAAACGCTTGAAGTGTTGGCAAACCAGGCAATCGTCCAGGCCGAGGCCGGGGCCGATATCGTTGCCCCAAGCGATATGATGGACGGTCGGGTCAAGGCAATCCGCGAAGCGCTGGATAAAAAAGGCCACCTGGACACCCAAATAATGGCTTACGCCGCCAAATACGCCAGTAGCTTTTACGGCCCGTTCCGCGATGCCGTGGGCTCTGGCGGGGTATTGGAGGGTGATAAAAAAACCTATCAAATGGACCCGGGGAATTCCGATGAGGCAATCCGCGAGATTGCCCTGGATATTGCCGAAGGCGCCGACAGCATTATTGTTAAGCCGGGCATGCCGTACCTGGATATTGTTCGGAGAGTTAAAGATAACTTCCTGATCCCAACCTACGCCTATCAGGTTTCCGGCGAGTTTTCGATGCTCCACGCCGCCGCTGAAAAGGGCTGGCTTAATCTGGAAGAGGTGATGCTAGAATCTTTAATGGCCTTTAAGCGGGCTGGTGCCAATGGGGTGCTGACCTATTTTGCCCCGGACGTTGCCAAATTATTACGAGGTGTTGAGGACTAATGACTGAATTTTTTACCGCCGAAATCATGGCCGCCCTTGCGACCCTGACCATTCTTGAAATTGTCCTTGGCATTGATAACATCGTTTTTATTTCGATTATTTCATCGCGTTTGCCAAAAGAAAAACGAAATGCCGCCAGAAAGCTCGGCCTTATCGGGGCGCTGGTTATCCGGCTTTTATTCCTGTTTCTGGTTTCCTGGATTATCGGCCTGGATGCCGACGTTTTTCAGGTTTTTGGGCACGATTTTTCCTGGAAGGATATTATCCTGATTGGCGGTGGATTATTCCTG
>JAZFRG010000005.1:0-7935 GCA_036445535.1 Sphingomonadales bacterium | reverse complement strand
CCGTAACAGTTGGTATCGTTTCCGCCCGAAACCGCAATATTAACAGCGGGCCCTATGATGATTTCATCCAGACCGATGCCTCAATTAACCGGGGTAACTCTGGCGGACCGATGTTTGATATGGAAGGTAAGGTTATCGGCGTAAACACCATGATTTTCTCCCCAACAGGAACCAACATCGGGATTGGCTTTGCCATTCCCTCTAACCAAGTAAAGCAAGTGGTTGGCCAATTGATAGAATTTGGCAAAACCCGCCGCGGCTGGATGGGTGTTACCATTCAGAGCGTTACAGACGAAGTTGCGGAAAGCCTAGGGCTGGACAACACAGAGGGGGCAATCATCAGTTCGGTCGTTCCCGGCGGCCCTTCGGATGAGGCAGGTATTGAGCCCGGCGATATCATCATCGATTTCAATGGGGTTAAAGTCCCGAGTTCAGAGGAACTCCCTACTATTGTTGCAAACACCACGATTGGGGTAGACGTTGAGGTAAGGGTTTTGCGGGACGGTGAAGAGATAACCTTTACCCTGACCACCGGTGAGCTTGAAAATAATTTCGATGAGGAAGAGGTTTCCCCTGAAGAAGAAGAAACCAGGACACCACCTGAGGGTGATAAATTCCTTGGGATGCTTTTAAAACCCCTGGAGCAATCGGACCGTGAGCAATTGGAAATTCCAGAGGATATTGAAGGGGTTCTGATTGAAACCCTGAGCCGCAGAAGCGAAGCCGCCACCCGTGGCATTCGCCCTGGTGATGTCATCGTCCAGGTAAACCTAAGGGATGTTGGAACGGTTAGAGATGTCGAGGAAGCGGTAACTGCCGCCAGGCGTCTTGATCGCTCTACGGTTTTGTTCAGGATTTACCGTGAAGGGGCTTATTTCCACGTTCCGTTGCCAATTGATTCCGGGGAATAAGGCATTAAAAATTTTAAAAAGGGTCGGGTTTTCCCGGCCTTTTTTATGAGCAAAACCGGCTTTCGGGGATCCCAAGGGCAAATAAAACCCCGGTCAGATCAAAATGGCGCAAGTTTCCATCCGCGGCTTTTTCAGCCGCCGGCTTACCATGGTAAGACAGGCTAAGGCCCGCCGCCCCAAACATTGGAATATCATTGGCCCCATCCCCCAGCGCCAGGGTTTGATTTCGCTGTAAGCTATTGATCTTGGAGGTTTCTATCAAAAAGGCTTTTTTGGTTTCCCCATCAACAATTGGGGTTGTTACACTTCCATTAAGCGTTCCATTTTCAAATTCTAATTGATTGGCCCTAACAAAATCAAAGCCCAATGTTTTAGCCAAAGGGTTGGTGAAAAAGGTAAAACCGCCCGAAACCAGCGCGGTTTGTATGGCTTCGGCTTTTAGGGTGGCGATCAGGGTTTTGGCCCCGGGGTTGAAATGAATGCGCTCATCCAAAACCCTTCGCAGCCTCTTTTTTGAAAGCCCCTTTAAAAGCGCAACGCGTTTCCTTAGAGCATCCGAAAATTCTAATTTGCCCAGCATTGCTGCCTCGGTTATGGGCGCGACTTTTTCGCTTAACCCCAATTCAAGCGCAATTTCATCAATGGATTCCTCAGCAATGATGGTGCTATCCATATCGGCCACAAATAATTTTTTCGCGCGGGTTTCAACTTTTTGAATAATGCAATCTATCTGGAGACCGGAAAGCCCGGCGGCTTCCAATAAAGCATCGCTTCCGGGGTTTTCTTCCTCAAAGAAAAGGTCAAAAACTTGGCCTTTAGCCAGCCATTTATGGTCCAGGGGCTTGCCCCCAAGGCGACTCACTGCCAAGGCAAAGGCGGTTATTTCCGGGTCACCTATGCTTAGGGCTTCAAAAGGGGCCATAACTGTGGCAACGTGGGTCATTCAGGGAGCCTTTTTCCGTTATGAATATGATTAAACGTGCCATTCTTATTGCAGGCCCAACCGCCAGCGGCAAGTCCGAAACCGCCTTGAAGGTGGCCGAAGAATTGAATGGGGAAATAATTAACACCGACAGTATGCAGGTTTATAAGGGTCTTGATATAATTGTCGCCCAACCCAGGCAAACGGAATTGGAAAAGATTCCCCATGCCCTTTACGGTTTTCGTGATCCAGCTAAAAGTTTTTCCGTTGCCCGGTGGATGGAGGAAGCCAAAAAGGCCGCTGATGAAGCTTGGGAAAATGGCCGTCTACCAATTTTTACAGGTGGAACCGGGCTTTATTTCAAGGCACTGGTGGATGGAATTTCCGATATTCCAGAAGTCCCTGAACATATCAGGTTGTCGCTGGGTCGCCGGTTGAGAAATGAAGGTCTGGAGGCCCTTTACGATGAACTTCAAGGAACTGATCCAAAAATTTGGGCTCAGCTAAAGCCCAACGACAAGCAGCGAATTTTAAGGGCCCTTTGTGTTTTTGAGGCCACTGAAAAACCTCTTTCATTTTGGCAAACCCAAGAAAAAAAACCGGTTCTTGAAGGCGCTTCCCTTTTGAAAATTGTCCTCCAATCGCCGCCCGAGGAGTTAAATGAAAAAATCCTGACCCGCCTGAAAGGTATGTTTGATCGTGGAGCCCTTGGTGAGGCAAGAGCCTTCCAGGAAAAGAAACTGGACCCCTCTTTACCAGCAACCAAGGCGCTAGGCCTAAGGCCTTTGCTTAAACATTTGGCCCGCGAGGCTTCGACCAATGAAGCTTTAGAGTTAGCCGTTATTGAAACCCGCCAATACGCCAAGCGCCAACGCACCTGGTTCAGGAACCAGTTCCAGGATTGGTATTCGGTTGCGGCGGGCGAAGCGGCAGCAAACAAAATTCTTTCCCTTGCGAAAACCCATTTCAAAGACTAGTCAAGGTTTATGGACATTAAAACCGAAACGGATTGCGATCTTTCCCTGATCAGGGCCCGCCAGGTAGCAATTTTAGGTTATGGCAACCAAGGCCGGGCTCAGGCCCTAAATCTTAGAGACTCTGGGGTTGAGCAAATTATTATTGGCAGCAGGGGCGGCACCGAAACGGCGCACCAGGCTGGCAAGGACGGCTTTGCCATTTTTCCTTTCTCAAAGGCGGTTTTAAATGCGGATGTCATTATGGTTTTGCTTCCAGATGAAGTTCAGGGCGAAGTCTATGAAAAAGAAATAGCCCCAAACCTTAAAGCGGGGGTAGCCCTGGGATTTTCGCACGGGTTTTCGATCCATTTTGGGCGCATCAAACCAAGGCCCGGTATTGATGTTTTTCTGGCCGCGCCTAAAGGCCCAGGAAAGGCGCTCCGTGCCCTCTTTACTGACGGGTTGGGGATGCCCTGCGTAATTGGCGTTTATCAGGATGCCAGCGGCAGGGCGCACGAATTAGCATTGTCCTATGCCGCGGCCTTGGGTGCCGGGCGGGCAGGGATTTTGGAAAGCTCCTTCAAAGAAGAATGTGAAACCGACCTTTTTAGCGAACAGGCAATCTTGTGCGGCGGCCTGCCAGCATTGATAAAGGCGGGTTATGAACTTTTAGTGGAAAAGGGTTATTCCCCTGAAGTTGCTTATATCGAATGCCTTCATGAGGTAAAGCAGATTGCTGACTTGATGTGGCAAGGTGGGCTGGATTTCAAAAACAAATCGATTTCCAACACCGCCGAATTTGGTGGCTATCAGGCTGGCGATCGCATCGTTAATCATAAAGTTCGGGCAGAAATGCAAAGCATCCTAGAGGACATCCGGCTTGGGAAATTTGCGGATTTATTTGAGGCAGATCGAAAAAATGAATTTCGTGAACTAAAGTCCAGACGGGCCAAGGACGCAGAGCACGAAATTGAAGTTTCTGGTAAAAAGGTTCGTGCCTTAATGCCCTGGTTAAAAAATTAGCGCTGAATTTTAGAGAAAATTCATGAAAATGGGCGGTTTTTCAAAAGTCCTGTTGCAAAAAATTCAGGTTCGATATACCCATCAATAGACGGATTTTCCTAAGAAATTCAGGTGGATAAAGGTTTTAACCAATATCCGACCATAAAAAACAGAATATTTTGTCTCTTTAAAATTAAAGAGGCTATTAAATTTGAATTTGAAAGACTGGAATTAACACGATGTTTTCTAAGCTACTCGGGCTTTTCTCCTCTGATATGGGCATTGACCTTGGCACTGCAAACACGCTTGTTTATGTCAAGGGACGTGGCATTGTGCTGAACGAACCCTCTGTTGTTGCCATGGAAACAGAGGGAGGAAAACGCAGGGTTTTGGCGGTTGGGGATCAGGCAAAAATCATGCTCGGGCGCACCCCTGGCAATATTGAAGCGATCCGGCCCCTAAGGGACGGCGTTATTGCTGACTTTGAAATTGCCCAGCACATGATCAAGCATTTTATCAAAAAAGTGCATAATCGCTCTTTTGCAAGTCCACAAATGGTTATTTGTGTCCCCTCCGGGTCCACTGCAGTTGAGCGCCGCGCCATTATTGAGGCTGCGGATCAGGCCGGTGCCAGCCGGGTCAGGTTAATCGAAGAACCTATTGCTGCGGCGATCGGGGCCGGTTTGCCGGTTTTGGAAGCCCAAGGGTCAATGATTGTTGATATCGGCGGCGGGACTACCGAGGTTGCGGTTTTATCCCTGGGCGGCATTGTTTATGCCAATTCAAGCCGCGTTGGCGGTGATAAAATGGATGAAGCCATTATCAATTACATTCGCCGCAATCATAACCTTTTAATCGGCGAAACCAGTTCTGAGCGCATCAAAAAGGAAATTGGCACGGCGCTTCGCCCCGCAGAAAAAACCGGTAAAACCATGCTGGTGCGCGGTCGTGATGTCGTTCAGGGCGTCCCGAAGGAAATCGTCATTAACCAACTTCAAATCGCTGAAGCCCTGGCTGAGCCCGTCAACGCTATTATCAGCGGCATCAAGATTGCTCTTGAACAGACCAAACCCGAACTGGCAGCCGATATTGTCGACAAGGGGGTTGTCTTAACCGGCGGTGGGGCGCTTTTGGGCGACCTTGATAAAGCGATTAGAAAAGAGATTGGCCTGCCGGTCTTTATCTCGGAAGAACCTTTAACCTGCGTCGCCCTTGGGACCGGCCGGGTCCTGGAAGAAGAAGGCCTTCGAAAAACCATGACCAGGGATAAATAAAAGTTGAGATGAAAACCATCGGAGCGTCGGAAATAAAACAGAAAACGGAGGTTTGATGAAATCTTCTTTTTCCAACGATGGCCAAAGCAACGCCCTTTTCACCAAATCAAAAAAAGGCCTGAAATATGGCTTTTATTTTTTTCTCGCCATTTTACTGATTGTTTTAGGCCGGTTTAATCACCCATGGATCAAAGAAATTCATGCCGGGATTGGGGTTGTAGTCACTCCGGTCGTATTGGCTTTTGATACAGTTGGCGATGCCGCCTCTGATACAATTTCCTGGGTTCAGGGACTGGCCGCACTTGAGGCTGAAAACAATCGCCTGCAGGAAGAAAATGCCCGGCTCCGAAAGTTTGAATTTGCCGCGGACCGCGGTGGCCGGGAAATCCTGCGGCTTCAAGAACTTTTAAAAATGCGTCCAACCTTTCTGCCTACCCTGGTGACGGCCAGAATTATTGCGGTTGCTGGGGGGCCTTATACCAGAAGTGTGCTTATTCACGCCGGGTCCGAGGATGGTGTTCGTGAGGGGTTGCCGGTGGTCGATGAACAAGGGCTAGTGGGCCAAACCATCAGAGTTGGTTTTCGCGCCACCCGGGTGCTTTTAACAACCGATGCCAATAGCCGTATTCCCATCCAGGTTGAACGCAATAACAAAAATGGAATTGTCGTTGGGTCCAATGGAGATCTTTTAAGTGTGTTGTTTACCGGACCAGACTTTGAGGTTTCAATTGGGGATAGGATAATAACCTCAGGTCACGGTGGGATTTTTCCAGCGGATGTTTTGGTCGGGACAGTGGTTGAAGCCTCCGAGGAAATCATTCTAGTTTTACCGGCAGCAAATCTTGAAAATCTCGATTTTGTCAGGGTCCTTGATTATAATGCTCTTCAGCTTGAACCAAAAGAGGAGGGCGAAGAATGAGCGCCTCCTTTCAAAGGGGTTTTCCCCGCTTAATCGGCAAAATTTCGCCGGGGATTTTTACTATTCTCCTGATCCTGCTTGTTCGGGTGCCCTTTGAAGACAGCGACGCGGGAATGTATATCCCGATAATAAGTTTGGCTTTTACCTATTATTTCAGACTTCATTTCCCGCGCTCTGGACGCTTGTGGTTTATTTTTCTTCTGGGGCTATTGGAGGATTATTTAAGCGGGGGGTACCTGGGGCTGACCCCCTTGGTGCTTTTGATGGTGGCGGCCATTTTTGAGCGCCAGCGTAAGGTTTTTCTGCAAGGCACTTTTTTAACCGAGATTATTATCTTTATCTTTTTCAGTTTGGCGTTCTCGGGGGTATATTGGGGCGTTGCTAGTTTTATAGAGATTGAATTTTTGAGAATCCTGCCCTTTTTCATGCAGGGTTTAATTACCGCGTTGGTTTACCCAATCTATGTTTTTCTGGTTGGGCGGATCAGCAAAAGATTTTCGATTTAAAGGACGCCATCCCCCATGGTCTTTGATTCAGAAAACGAAAGGTACCAGCGTTTTTCACGCCGAACCTTAATGTTGGGGGGGTTCCAGGCGTTGTTAATGACGGGCCTTTTGGGAAGGCTTTATTATTTGGGAGTGGTCCAGGCCGATCAGTATAAAACGCTTTCCGATAACAACCGGCTTAGCCTTAGATTGATCCCGCCGGTGCGGGGTAAAATTCTTGATCGCCATGGTAACGAACTGGCTATCAACAGAAAGGATTTCCGCGTTCATTTGATCCCTGAACTGGCCAAGGACGTCAACCGTACCCTAGCCTCTCTAAGTAATATTATTGGCTTAAGTGTTGAGGATATTGAGGAAATTTTGGAACGCATAAATACCCAACCCAAATTTGTTCCCATAACCATCGCTGAAAACCTTGATTGGCAGACTTTCTCAAGAGTTAACGTGGAAATTCCAAACCTTCCCGGGGTTCAACCGGTCGAGGCCGAAACCCGGTTTTATCCCGAGGCCGAACTGGCCTCACATCTTGTCGGTTATGTTGCCGCACCCACCATAAATGACCTGCGGGATGACCCGGGAACCCCAGATATAGTTGAGCGTCGGACCAATCCGGTGCTGCTTCTGCCGGGGTTCAAAATTGGCAAGGAAGGGTTTGAGCTTGGCCTGGAGGGAAATCTTCGGGGAACAGCAGGAACCAATACGGTTGAGGTCAATGCTTTTGGCAGGGTAGTAAGAGAAGTTGACCAAATAGAAGGCCAGGAGGGGGACCCCTTAACCCTTACCATCGATCTTGATTTACAACGGTATGCCGCCCAGCGGTTAGGGGATGAAAGCGCCGCTGCGGTGATTATGGATATTTATACCGGTGATGTTTTGGCCGCGGTATCGACCCCTTCCTTTAACCCAAATGATTTTTCCACCGGGATTAGTCAAAAAAAACTGGACGGCTTGAATTCCAATTTGAAAAAGCCCCTTTTCAATAAATTTCTGCAAGGTCAATACCCGCCGGGCTCAACCTTTAAAATGATTGTAGCGATTGCCGCTTTGGAGGAGGGGGTAATCGACGATGTTGAGAAAATTCGCTGTACCGGCAAAACCGTGCTGGGCGATTCTACCTTCCATTGCTGGAAAAAAGAAGGCCATGGCCGAATGGCTCTAGTCAATTCCATCGCCCAATCCTGTGACGTCTTTTTCTATGAGATCGCGGGCCGGGTCGGGATAGATAAAATGGCAGAAGTGGCCAGACGCTTTGGGTTAGGCCAGGAATACGGAATTGAATTTGGTAATGAGGCCGGGGGCCTGATCCCAACCCGGGATTGGAAATTTGCAACCATTGGGACCCGCTGGCAAAAAGGCGAAACCCTTATTTCCGGGATTGGCCAGGGCTTTGTTTTGGCTACCCCCCTACAGTTGGCTGTCATGACCGCCCGCATTGCCAACGGTAA
>JAZFRG010000004.1:0-5881 GCA_036445535.1 Sphingomonadales bacterium | reverse complement strand
TTTTTACTTGACGGCGGAATCCGTTTTGACTCATGATGCGCTTCCCGACTAGTCGGGTGTTGCAAGGAAAAATTATGAGAGACGAAATAAGTCGGCAGGACAGCCCTGCCCAAAAGGGGTTTGTTGTGGGTCAGAGCTTACCTTTAGACCGCATCATAAAGGGCTGCTGCATTGAAACCATGAACGCCTTGCCGGCTAAATCGGTCGACCTGATTTTTGCCGATCCGCCTTATAACCTACAGCTTCAGGGCGACCTGCACCGCCCGGATCATTCCAAGGTGGATGCGGTTGATGATGACTGGGATCAGTTTGAAAGTTTTAAAGCCTACGACCAGTTTACCCATGCCTGGCTGGCCGCAGCGCGCCGGGTTTTAAAGGACACCGGGACGCTTTGGGTGATCGGTTCCTACCACAATATTTTCCGGGTAGGATCTACCCTGCAAGACCTTGGGTACTGGATTTTAAACGATATAATCTGGCGCAAACAAAACCCGATGCCAAATTTCAGAGGGACGCGTTTCACCAACGCCCATGAGACCCTGATCTGGGCCTCAAAATCGCAAAACGCCAAGGGCTTTACCTTTAATTACCAGGCCATGAAATCTTTGAATGAAGACCTGCAAATGCGTTCAGACTGGGTGCTGCCGATCTGTAATGGCAAGGAACGGATCAGGGTGGGCGGCGAAAAAGGTCATCCAACCCAAAAACCGGAAAGCCTGCTCCACCGCGTGATCCTGTCCTCGACCAAGCAAAACGATGTCATTTTGGACCCGTTTTTCGGCAGCGGCACCACCGGGGTGGTCGCTAAGCGGCTGGATCGGCATTTTATTGGCATTGAACGCGAAGAAAAATACATAAAAATAGCAAAAAAACGCATTTTGGACGCCAAAAAGTACGATGAAAACGTTCTAACTTTTACCACCTCCGCCCGCGATGAAAAACGTGTCCCCTTTGGCAGCATCATTGAAATGGGTCTTTTGAAACCGGGGACAAAACTTTACGACCACAAGAAAAAAATCCAGGCCCAGGTCCGCGCCGACGGGTCCCTGGTGTGCCAGGATGAAAAAGGCTCAATCCATAAAGTGGGCGCCAAGGTTCAAGGGGCGCAGGCGTGCAACGGTTGGACATTTTGGCATTTTGAGAAAAAAGGCAGCCTCGAACCGATCGATAATTTACGTAAAAAAGCCCGCGAAAAATTCGAAAATTAGTCCTCGGATAAAACTTTTTCAGCAACTTTTTTCATGACACTTGGAAAGCCCAATTCCATCAACTTTTCTTTGGCTACCCAATCCCCTGACCCACCATTTCCGTTACCTTTGAAAACCTTTAGAATTAGGTGAAAGTGGGTAAAGGTATGGGTGATTTCGCTCCCACATTCCTGCCAGTTCAAGTTTGCCGGGGCATGGTCTAAAAGGCCCGGAAATTTATTATCCCAAGGCGTCGTTGGGAATTCGGGCATACCCCCCAAAAGACCCTTCAGAGGGCGCCTTCGAACCAAAACTTTGCCGTCATTTTCCAGCCAATAAATATAGCCAACCCGGGTAGGGCGCGGGGGCTTTTTTTCGCGGTAAGGTAAAAGTTTTTCTTCCCCCGCAGCGCGGCCCTGGCAAAGATCTTCAACTGGGCAAATTTCACATCTGGGGTTTTTGGGGATGCAAACGGTGGCACCCAAATCCATCAGCGCTTCGGCATAATCGCCGGGACGTTTATCAGGGGTTAAACTGGCCGCTAATTTTTTCAAATCCGGTTTTGATTTGGGCAGCGGTTTTTTTACCCTGAACAGCCGCGACAGGACCCGCTCAATATTGCCATCCACGACCGTCGCCTTCCCGCCAAAAGCAATCGCAGCAATTGCCGCCGCCGTATAGGGCCCTATCCCTGGAAGGGTCAGGAGCCCCGCCTCGGTTTCAGGAAAAGCCCCGGCATACTCATTTTCAATGACCCGGGCACATTTATGAAGGTTCCGCCCCCGTGAGTAATAGCCAAGCCCGGCCCAAGCTTGCAGGACCTCTTCCAAAGGCGCTTGGGCCAGAGTTTTAATGTCTGGGAAACGCTCCAAAAATTTCAAATAATAAGGAATTACGGCGGTTACCTGGGTTTGCTGCAGCATAATCTCGGCCAGCCAGACCCGGTAAGGATCACGCTTTCCCTTTTTTCGCCAGGGCAGATCGCGACGCTCCCTATCAAACCAGGCCAAAATCCGGTTTTGAAACTGCTCGCTTTTATTTGATTTTTTTAACACGGTCTGTTCTTGTTCCCGCCCCCTTTTCCTGCTTTAAGACATGTGAACCATGAGCGCAAATCAAACAAGCACCAGACGCGGTTATTCGCGGAAAGTCGGCACGCTTTTGCCAAAGTCGGCGAACAAGATTTTTCGCCGCTATGGCTTTGCCGAAGGCACGCTTGTCAGAAGGTGGCGGGAAATCGCCGGCCCCAATTTAAGCCAGTGTACGCTGCCCCTGAAAATTACTTATGGTAAAGAAAGAGGCGAAAAAATAAGCATTTTACACCTGCTTGTAGAACCCGCAGCGGCGCTGGAAGTCCAACATCAAATTCCGGTCTTGATTGAAAAGATCAAAATTTTTTATGGCAACCAGTCGATCGCCCGAATCGCCTTGATTCAAGGGCCCGGGACAATTGGAAAAGCACCAACTCCGGATAAAACACCCCAAGGTGACCCGCAAGCTGTGAAAACAATGGAAACCTGGACCAAGGCCATGAAGGCCTCTGGTTTAAAGGACAGCCTGATTAGCCTGGGGGAACAAATCCTGATGCGCGAATAAAGTTGTGGATAACCCTGATTTTTGACTGGCATCAGACTAATTTTCATTCTAATACTATATATGGTAGCGAGAGGACCTATGGAACACAACAGAAAGCAATTTAAACCAATTTTTAACTTGGCATTAGCCGGGGCTTTAAGCCTTGTACTAGCCGCTTGTGATAACAGTACAGAACCCGAAGGTGCCGCTGAAGCCAGCAGCACGGCAGAGGCCTATACCGGCCCCGATTACAGCCAGGTGGTTTCTGGCGGGGAGGTCAAGGGAACGGTTGTATTCGGCGACATTACCGTGGGCAACCCCGACGCGCCAATTACCATGATCGAATATGCCTCCATGACCTGCTCACACTGTGCCACCTTTCATAATAGTGTTTTGCCCGAAATTAAGGAAAATTATGTAAAGACCGGAAAAGTAAAAATGGTTTTCCGGAATTTCATCAGAGACCGCATGGATCTGGCGGTTGCCATGGTGACCCGGTGTTACGGCCCCGACAAAACCTTTGATTTGATGAATCTTTATTTCCAGCGTCAACGTCAATGGGCGGTTCAAGACGCCATGGCGGAAATAACAAACGTTGCCCGGACCGCCGGAATCAGCCGATTGGATCTTGATAGCTGTCTTGCCAATTCGGAACTGCAAGCCCATTTGCTGGAAATGCAAAAGGCCGGTTCTGCCGCCGGGGTTAATGCCACCCCCACCTTTTTTATCAATGGTGAAAAATATGTGGGTGCCGGCAATTATGAAATTTTTTCGGAAATGTTTGAAGACGAGCTTAACTAAAGGCCGGCCTGAAACCGGCAGAAAGGGGCGAGGGACCCTTGCAGTTTAATAGAATTCGGTTATCAGGCTTTAAATCCTTCGTCGACCCGACGGAACTTTTCATCGAGCCCGGGCTAACCGGGATAGTTGGCCCCAATGGTTGCGGCAAATCCAACCTTTTAGAAGCCCTGAAATGGGTGATGGGGGAAAATTCCGCTAAACGGATGCGCGGCGAGATGATGGATGACGTCATCTTTTCCGGCACCGAACGTCGCACCGCCCGAAACCTTGCTGAAGTAACTTTGCTTTTGGATAATTCTGATCGAAAAGCCCCTGCGCGGTTTAACGATTCCGATGAACTGGAAGTCTCGCGGAGGATTGAGCGGGATTCGGGCTCAGCTTTCAGGATAAACGGTGAAGAGGTCCGCGCCAAAGATGTTCAGCTGTTGTTTGCCGATGCTGCAACTGGCGCGCATTCCCCAGCCCTGGTTAGCCAGGGCAAGGTCTCAACCTTTATTAATGCAAAACCCCAGGAACGGCGTTTGATTTTGGAAGAAGCCGCCGGCATAACCGGGCTGCATTCAAGGCGCAAAGAAGCGGAGCAAAGGTTAAGGGCGGCGGAAAACAATCTGGAGCGGCTGGATGATATAATGGGACAGATGGAGGTTCAGGCCGGCAGCTTGAAACGCCAGGCCCGCCAGGCCACCCGTTATAAAAATATTGCCGGCCATATTAGAACCACCCAAGCGATCCTTTTATTCCTGAAATGGCAAAATCTGGAAAACCTCACCAATGAAGTTGGTGAAAAACTTCGTGGGGTTGAGCGCCAAGTTGCCGGAAAGACCAGTGATGTAACCGCGCTGAATTCTGAAGTCGAAAAGCTACAAGAGGGCTTAAACCCGCTTCGCCAAAAAGAGGTAGAGGCCTCGGCTGCGTTTAGCCGGGTTAGAATCGAACTTGAAGGGTTGGAAAACGAAGAGCGGAGCATTCAGGCCCGGATTGAAGAATTTAAATCGCGCCTTACCCAGCTGGACCAGGACCTAACCCGCGAAACCAGTTTTTTAGGGGATTCTGAAAACACTCTGAAACGTCAAAAGGATGAGCAGGAAACCCTGCAAAAGGAACTGCAGACAGACCTGGAAAATTCGAACGGCATTGAAGAGGATTATAAAGGCCTTGCCACAAAAACCTCAGAAGCTGAGGAGCATTTCAACACCTTAAATTCCGCAAAGACCGGCAAAAAGATACGGACCCAGCATTTGGAAGCCGATCTGGAAGCACTGAAAACCAGGCGGGAACGCCTAAAGGCAGAAGAAACAGCGGCCAGGCAAGAACTATCGGTTTTAAAACCTGCGGAGGACGGGGGTGTAAAAAGTGATCGCAGCAAGGTTGATGCCACCCTAAAAACCTTGAAAATCGAAGAGACGGAATTTTCAGAACTTGAAACCAAACGCCTTGCCGCCCAGGAAAAATTTGAGGCCGCAAGGGAAACGTATTCCGAAGCCAAGGCAGGCCTTGGGGCCATGGAAGGTGAAATTGCCGCCTTGGAAGCAATGCTGGCTGAGGAAACCCCAACCGGGCAGGTTCCCATTGCCAAGGCGCTTCGCGTTGAGGGTGGCTATGAAACCGCATTAAGTGCCGCGCTTGGTGATGATTTGGAAGCCACTGAGGGAAATGAGGGTAACCACACCTGGCATACCTTGGAGGCCTTGGATAATGCCCCTGCCTTGCCGGGGGGCGCAAAACCATTATCCGATTTTATTAAAGGGCCTGCTGCATTATCCCGTCGGCTTTCCCAGGTTGGGATCGTCGAAGATGGCATAAATTTAATGAAGGAGCTTTTGCCGGGCCAGCGTCTGGTTTCTCTGGATGGAACCCTGTGGCGGTGGGACGGGTTGGTTCGGACTTCAAGGGCCCCAACCTTTGAGGCCATTAAAATTCTGCAAAAAAATAAATTAAAAACGCTGAGCACTAAAAAAGAGGCTGAAAGTATTGCCCTTTCAAAACTGGAAGCGGCTTTTACATCCACAGGGAAAGCCCTGAACGCCCTGAAAGAAGCTGAAGAAAGCAAGCGCACCAAGGTTCAAGAGGCCACCGAAACCTATAAAATTGAGCGCGATAAAATTTCGGAAGCCGAAGAGGAAAATCTTAAAGCAACCCAGCGGGCAGCGGCTTTAACCGAGGCCCTGGGGCGTTTGGAAAAAGATATTGAAGAGGGCCGCGATAAAATTGTAACGCTTGAGACCGAAATTGAAGTTTTGGGCCAGGCTGGCAAGGAAGAACAAGAGTTCGAGGTGGCCCGCAATAAGCTTGAGGACCTCCGGGAAAATCTGGCCAAG
>JAZFRG010000003.1:0-2993 GCA_036445535.1 Sphingomonadales bacterium | reverse complement strand
TGCTATTGTCGCCCTTGCCAACAAAGAAGTTCTAGTTTGTGGCGGGGAATTTGTCATGGATGAGGTTAAGAAATCTGGGGCCACGCTATTGTCAGTCGACAGTGAGCACAATGCCATTTTCCAGGTCTTTGAATTTGATCGCACCAAAAGCATCCGCCGGATTATTTTAACCGCATCGGGGGGCCCGTTTAGAACCAGAAGCCGCGAAGAAATGGCCGACATTACGCCGGCTCAGGCGGTGGCCCATCCCAACTGGGATATGGGTGCAAAAATTTCGGTGGATAGTGCCACTTTGATGAATAAGGGCCTGGAGATGATCGAGGCCTACCATTTGTTTCCAATTTCCATTGACCAGATTGAGGTCATTGTTCACCCGCAGTCGGTTATCCATTCAATGGTCGAATATGAAGACGGTTCGGTTCTGGCGGAATTGGGGGCACCCGACATGCGAACCCCGATAGCCTATTCGTTGGCCTGGCCAAAAAGGATGAAAACCCCGGTTGAGAGCCTTGATTTGGCCAAAATTGGAAGCTTAGATTTTGAACAGCCGGACCCGGTTAGGTTTCCGGCGTTAAGATTGGCAAAAAACGCTCTTGAGGCGGGAGGCTCGGCACCAACAGTTTTGAATGCGGCGAACGAAATTGCGGTCCATGGTTTTCTTGACAACAAGTTGAAATTCCTGGACATTTGCCGGGTCGTTGAAGAAACACTGGAGCGGGTACCAACCCAGCCGATAAATTCTCTGGATGATGTTTTTCATCTGGATGAAGTAAGCCGAAAGGCAGCGAGCGAAATACTGGAAAAAATAAAAATTTAAGGACTCTTAATGGTAACCGAACCCGGAATTATTTTTACGATAGCCTCTTTTATTGTTTTGTTGACAGTTTTGGTGTTTGTCCACGAATGGGGTCATTACATCGTTGCCCGTATTTTTGGCGTCAAGGTGGAAACTTTTTCGATCGGCTTTGGCAAAGAAATTTTTGGTTGGCGGGATAAAAAAGATACCCACTGGAAAGTGGGCTGGCTTCCGCTCGGGGGTTATGTAAAGTTTTTTGGCGATGCTACGGCGATTTCAAATCCCGGAAAATACTTAAAAAGAATTGCGCCTGACGATCGGGACAGGTGTTTTCATTTTAAACCGATTTGGCAGCGCATGCTTATTGTGGCCGCGGGCCCGACCATAAATTTTCTTTTTGCAATTTTCTTGTTTATTGGGTTTTCAATTGTAACCGGGTTTGGCCAGTTGATCGATGAGCCCTTGATCGGAAAACTGATTGAGGGGGAGGCCGCTTATGAAGCCGGGTTTGAAGCTGGGGATCGGATTTCCGTATACGACGGAAAGGAAATTAATACATTTTTTGAATTAAGAGATCTGGTCATTAATAACCCGGGGAAAGAGATGACCTTTGAGGTTTTAAGAGGACAGGAATGGATTTCCATAACCGTCGTTCCAAAGCCCACAGAAATTGTCCAATCTGACGGCCAAAAAGTTATTGAAGGACGTTTGGGTTTTGAAGCTAAATCAGGCCACAATATTTTGACTGGGATTCGTGTGGGAACGGTTTTCACATATGATATTACAATTCAGTTTTTTAAATTTTTTGGTAAAATATTTCAAGGTGAGGTTGCTTTGGATGATTTAGGTGGGCCGGTAAAAATTGCCCAAGTGTCAGGTCAAGCTGCGGCCCAGGGAGTACCAACATTTATTTATATAATGGGGCTTATATCCATAAATTTAGGGATCGTAAATTTTTTGCCAATTCCCTTACTGGACGGGGGCCATTTATTGTTCTATAGCATCGAAGCGGTCAAAGGCAGCCCGATTAGTGTTAGGGCTCAGGAAATGGCTTCTATGGTTGGTTTAGCAGTGGTTTTGGGTTTACTTTTTATCCTGACATGGAACGATTTAAACCTTCCTGGATTAGGCTAAACTAAGACAAAAAAACGGTCGAAATTAAACCGGCCGCCGTTTGATTGAGGGAGATTAAAAAAGGTGCAAAAAGCCCCTGAAAAGAGAATTTATGCAGCGCTGATTTTTGCGCTGTTGCTTTTCGTACCCGGTGTTTCACCGGTTTTTTCCCAAACCCCGGATGTCGGCACTCAGCCCGATAATCTTCAGGAAGGTCAAATTCAGGAAATTGACCCTGAAGAATTTAGTTTCGGGATCATTGAGAGGATTTCGGTGGTTGGTAATGAGCGCATTGAAGGCGGCACCATTACCTCTTATCTGGTTGTTAATGTTGGCGATGAATTTGAACCAAGGACCATCGATTTAAGTCTAAAAACGCTTTTTAACACGGGGCTTTTTGCCAATGTAGTTATGGAGCGAAATGGATCAACGCTGATTGTCAGGGTTGTTGAAAACCCAGTCATTAACCAAATCGTTTTTGAAGGCAATTCCCGGCTTAAGGAGGATGACTTTGCTGAAGAGGTCGAACTTAGACCCCGGATGATTTACACCCGGGCCAAAGTGCGCTCTGACGTTCAGCGCATTATTGACCTTTACCAGCGTTCTGGTCGATTTTCATCGGTGGTTGTTCCAAAGGTTATTCAGCAGGACCAGAACCGGGTAGATTTGATTTTTGAAATTTCTGAGGGCCCAAAAAGTCGGGTCAGTAAAATCAACTTTATTGGCAATAAAGTTTTTTCCGATCGCAAGTTACGTGGCGAAG
Source organism: Sphingomonadales bacterium (assembly GCA_036445535.1). GTDB lineage: Bacteria > Pseudomonadota > Alphaproteobacteria > Sphingomonadales > SMXR01 > SMXR01. Next base: position 321 of record JAZFRG010000003.1, on the reverse strand, counting down.
TCGCAACCAATGAGGCCCGTTGGTGGAAATTTTTATCCTCAAATGATACCTATGATCCCGACCGGATGGCTTTCGACCGGGAAGAAGTCCGCCAATTTTACCTGGACAGTGGTTACGCCGATGTCCGGCTGGTTTCAGCGGTCGCAGAATTAACCCCGGACCAGAGAGATTTTTTCATCACCTTTGTTATTGATGAGGGGGAGCAATACACCTTTGGCGCCATTAGCGTTGAAAGTGAAATTAAGGCTCTTCCGTCACCTTTTTTAGGTGGTTTTGTAAACCTTAATCCGGGCCAGGTTTATAACGCCTCCCGGGTAGAGG
>JAZFRG010000002.1:0-7435 GCA_036445535.1 Sphingomonadales bacterium | reverse complement strand
TCCGCTTTGTCTGCCATGCCAGGGACGGGGTGATCGTTAAATTCAACGCCCCCAAGGCCGGGCAAGCCAGATACCTTTTAAACGAAAGCGGGGTTTTTGGAGCGCTGCTAAGAGCGGTCGAGGATGGTTTTTCCGACGCCCCCAGCGCCGCTGAAACCAGAGCCTTTCTAAAAGAAAAAACCGAGGCCGCCGCCACCCACATAAAAACCATGGGCGAGAATCCCGAACTGGAGCAATTCTTAAGCAGTTTAGTCGAAGCCTACATCGGTCGCGCAGAATTTGGGGGCCTGGAACAGTTTCAGGCCTGGGTTACCACCATCGAGGGAGAGCTTGAGGGCCAGATTTTGATGATGGAAGCCCTTGATAAGGCAGCGCTTGATGAAGCCGGGCTAACCGCGCTGGCTGAGAAATTAGCGCAAGCCGGTTTTGGTAGTTTAAGTTTGGGGCAGCTAACCGCCGGGCCCAATCAGGACTTACTGGCTTACACCATTGAGGGTATGAAAACTTAAGATTCGAACTAAGAAATTTCCTCGAAAACCTGACGTTTGGCCTCGTCCATATAATCATCCATGGCTTTTCTGACCCGGTGCTCGGAAACCTCAAGCCCCTTGGCATCAAGATCGCCTTTTACCTTCCGGTAAACGTCTTCTTCCCCGGCTTCTTCCAAATCGGCAATGACAACCGCTTTGGCATAAGCATCGGCATCAATACCAGAAATGCCCATCAGTTCAGCGGCCCAAAGCCCCAGGAGTTTATTGCGCCTGGCGGTCGCCTTGAAGGTCATTTCCTCGTCGTGGGCATATTTTGATTCGAAGGCATTTTTGCGGTCATCGAACTGGGTCATGAAGGTTGATCCTTATTATCTAATATTTCAAGTCGTTGCATTGCCTGACTTAATCGCTATATCCCCCGGAATCAATAGCTTTTCAAGGACATTTGACCCCTTGTGAAAAAAAGTGAGAATTTTCCTCTGATAATCGTTGTACCCCCTAATCACTTCGGGTATTGTGCGCCACCTAGAACCTGACCTGAATTGCCGATGAGGGCTGTGCCACAGTCAAAATTGGTCAGACCAAGGAAAAAGTGATGAGAAATAGCAATCTATTTGAAGCGCTTTTGACAAAGGTCTGGCCGATTTGGGCTTGGCCCCTAAAGGGTTGGTCTGAAAAGCCATTAAAAGACGTCGAAAATACGCGCCGATATCCCATATCGCCTGTGTTTTTCTCCTGTTTTACTGGCTTTTCAGACCAACACAGTCCCACTCGGCAATTGAGTTCAGGTTCTTAAATTAGGGACACCACAATATCTGGTTAAGGGGTCAACTTTCATGGCAAAACATAAGAAATTATACGAGGGCAAGGCCAAGGTGCTTTTTGAGGGGCCTGAGCCGGGCACGCTAATCCAGTACTTCAAGGATGATGCGACCGCTTTTAATGCTCAAAAGCGCGGCTCAATCGCTGGCAAGGGTGTGATTAACAGCCTGATTTCCGAAAAGATTTTTAAGGGCCTTGAGGTCATCGGCATTCCAACCCATTTGATCAAACGCCTGAATATGCGGGAGCAATTAATTAAAGCGGTGGAGATTGTCCCGGTCGAGGTCATCGTCCGGAACGTTGTTGCCGGGTCGCTTTCTAAAAAGCTGGGTATTGAAGAAGGTACCGAGCTTGATCGCCCGATCGTTGAATTTTCCTATAAAAATGATGATTTAGGCGATCCATTGATTTCCGATGAACACATTCTGTCGTTGGGCTATGCCACGGAAGAAGAGCTCGATGATATTGTTTATTACACGCTTCGGATTAACGATTACATGTGCGGGCTTTTTGCCGGGGTCGGGATCCGCTTGATCGACTACAAGCTGGAATTTGGCCGCTGGATCGATGAAGACGGTGAAGAGGTGATTATTCTTGCCGATGAGATCAGCCCCGACACCTGCCGCCTGTGGGATTTCAAAACTATGGAAAAACTGGATAAGGACCGTTTTCGCCGCGATTTGGGCGGGGTTGAGGAAGCCTATCAGGAAGTTGCCAGCCGCTTAGGCGTTTTGCCGAAAAACGGCGTTCAGGGGGAAAAATGAAAGCCAGAATTTACGTCACCCTGAAACCAGGCGTTCTGGACCCCCAGGGCAAGGCGGTTGAACATTCGCTACATGATTTGGGTTTTGATGAGGTTGCCGATGTTCGTCAGGGCAAATACCTGGAGGTTGAACTAACAACCGCCGACAAAGCCCAGGCTGAAGCCGATCTGGAGGAGATGTGCAAAAAGCTTCTCGCCAACACCGTGATTGAAAACTACCGGATCGAATTAGACTAGGTAAAGGAGATCGCTATGAAATCCGCCGTTATCGTTTATCCAGGTTCCAACTGCGATCGCGATATGCAGGTCGCGTTACGGAAAATCACCGGCACTGAACCCCGAATGGTTTGGCACGGCGATACTGAATTCGAAAAAGTCGATTTGATCGCCATTCCTGGCGGCTTTTCCTACGGCGATTATTTGCGTTCTGGGGCGATGGCCGCCAGATCCCCTGTGATGCGCGAAGTCGTAAAGCGCGCCAATGATGGCGTATTTGTCTTAGGGGTTTGTAACGGTTTTCAGATAATCACCGAAACCGGGCTTTTGCCAGGAGCGGTAATGCGAAACCGCGATTTGAAATTCCTCTGCCAGGATGTTCTCTTGCGCGTTGATAACACCTCTACCCCGTTTTCCAGTCACTACGATAAAGGCCAGGTTATCCGGGTCCCCATCGCCCATCATGATGGTAATTATTTTGCCACCGAAGATGAATTGAAAGCTCTTGAGGACAATGACCAGATTGTCTTTCGTTACTGTGACCCCGAGGGTAAATTAACCGAGGTGGCCAATGTCAACGGCTCGCAGCGCTCAATCGCCGGAGTTATCAACAAAAAAGGCAATGTCATGGGCATGATGCCCCATCCAGAGCGCTTGATCGAAGCCGCCCTTGGCGGCGAGGATGGCCGGGCGCTTTTTGAAAGCCTTTTACAAAAATTCCCGATCGCGGCTTAAGGACATTTTCCAGTTTTATGAATAAAGATACCAAGATTACCAAAGACCTTGTCGCCAGCCATGGCCTGACCTCGGGCGAATACAACAACATCTTAAAAGCCCTTGGCCGTGAACCCAATATCACCGAGCTTGGGATTTATTCGGTGATGTGGTCCGAGCATTGTTCCTATAAATCAAGCCGGGTGCACTTGAAACGCTTGCCGACAGAGGCCCCTTGGGTGATTTGCGGTCCCGGTGAGAACGCAGGTATTATAGACATTGGCGATGGCCAGGCGGCGATCTTTAAAATGGAAAGCCACAACCACCCCAGTTATATTGAGCCCTATCAGGGCGCAGCCACCGGCGTTGGCGGTATTTTGCGTGATGTTTTCACCATGGGCGCCAGGCCGGTAGCCAATATGAACGCGCTTAGGTTTGGCAGCCCCGATCACCGCAAAACCAGGCATTTGGTTTCGGGCGTGGTTTCAGGCATTGGCGGCTACGGCAACTGCGTCGGCGTGCCAACGATCGGCGGCGAGACCACCTTTGATGAAAGTTACAACGGCAATATTCTGGTCAACGCGATGACCGTGGGGATTGCCGATCAGGACAAGATTTTTTATTCCGCCGCTGCCGGCATTGGCAACCCAGTGATTTACGTTGGCTCAAAAACCGGCCGCGATGGCATCCACGGCGCAACCATGGCCTCAGCCGAATTTACCGAGGACAGCGAAGGAAAACGCCCCACCGTTCAGGTTGGCGACCCGTTTACTGAAAAACTTCTGATTGAGGCCTGTCTTGAGCTGATGCAAAAGGATGCGATTGTTGCGATCCAGGATATGGGAGCGGCCGGGCTGACCTCGTCTGCCGTTGAAATGGCCGATAAAGGCGGGGTGGGGTTCCTGATGGATCTGGATAAGGTGCCCCAGCGCGAAGAAGGCATGATCCCTTACGAAATGATGCTGTCCGAGAGCCAGGAACGCATGCTGATGGTCTTAAAACCCGGCAAGGAACCGATGGCCGAGGCGATTTTTACCAAGTGGGGCCTGGATTTTGCAGTTATAGGAGAAATTACCGACACCAAGCGTTTGCAATTGAAATTTGGCGGCGAGGTCGCCTGCGATATCCCGATCAATTCGTTGACCGAGGATGCCCCGGCCTATCATCGACCGACCAAGGATCTGCCCAAACGCAAGGAGCTTTTGGCAAACGATGTGCCCGAACCTAATGACCTGAACGAAAGCCTCATGAAATTAATGGGGGGGCCGAATATGTCCTCGCGCCAATGGATTTGGCAACAGTACGACCACATGGTCATGGCCGATACCATTGGCAGACCCGGCGGCGATGCTTCGGTGGTCCGCGTCCATGACACTGAAAAGGCCCTGGCAATCTCGACCGATTGTAACCCCCGGTACTGTGATGCCGATGCCCACCTTGGTGCTAAACAGGCGGTCGTGGAAACCTGGCGGAATATTACAGCCGTTGGCGGGACGCCGCTGGCGATTACCGATTGCATGAATTTTGGCAGCCCCGAGCGCCCGGAAATTATGGGACAGTTCAGTAATGCGGTTGATGGCATTGCCGAGGCCTGCAGGGCACTTTCCTACCCTGTGGTTTCCGGCAATGTCAGTTTTTACAATGAAACCAATGGGGTTGGTGTGAAGCCCACCCCAGGCATTGGCGGGGTCGGGATTTTAAACGATTCGACAAAAATTGCCGACATCAGGATTAAGCGTGAAGGCGATGCGATCATTCTTGTGGGTGAGACCAAAGGACATCTGGGTGCTTCGATTTTCCTGAAAGAAATTATCGGCAAGGAAGAAGGCGCCCCGCCGCCTGTTGATCTTGAATTAGAAAAGAAAAACGGTGGCTTTATCAGGGGCCTTATTCAAAGCGGCGAGGTTGATACCTGCCATGACTTATCCGAAGGCGGTCTGGTTGCCGGCCTGGCCGATATGGCTTTAGCAGGGGAAATCGGCGTTCAAGTTGATCCGGATATGGGCTCGATCCCGGCGCATGCCTTTCTATTTGGCGAAGACCAGGGGCGTTATCTAATCAGTGTTCCCAGCGAAAAAGCGGGTGATATTTTAGAAAAAGCCGGTCGCGCAGGGGTTTCAGCTAAAAAAATTGGACACTCAGGCGGTGAGGCCTTGAAAGTCGGCGAGAAAATAGACATCTCTCTGGATAAGCTGAGATCAGCCCACGAAAACTGGTTCAAAACCTACATGGCAGGGAATAAAAAATAATGGCGATGCAAGCAGATCATATTGAAAAGCTGATCACCGACGCCCTGCCCGGCTCAAAAGTGACGATTACCGACCTAGCCGGCGATGGTGACCATTATTCGGCGACCGTGGTTTTTGAGGGGTTCAAAGGAATGCCCCGGGTCAAACAGCACAAAATAGTTTATAATGCACTTGAAGGCCGGATGGGCGGCGAGCTACATGCTTTGCAACTCAAGACCTCAGCGGAATAGAAAAGGATAAAAAATGACCAACCCGGTACACGAAGATCTTGCGAAAAAAGTTTCAAACGATGATGTTGTCCTGTTTATGAAGGGCAGCCCGGATTTTCCGCAATGCGGTTTTTCGGCGGTGGTTTGCGATATCCTGAACCACATGGGTGCCGAATTTAAGACCTATGACGTTCTTGCCGATCCGGATATTCGCGAAGGCATTAAGGAATTTTCCGACTGGCCAACTATCCCCCAGCTTTATGTGAAGGGGGAATTTGTTGGCGGCTGCGACATCATCAAGGAAATGTTCACCGAGGGTGAACTTGAGGAACTTTTCAAGGAAAAAGGTGTTTCTGCCTAGTCTTTAATTTCTTTTGCCCGGATTGTTGCCTGCGCTGCTGCTAACCGCGCGACCGGCACCCGGTAGGGTGAACAGCTGACATAATCAAGCCCGGCACGGTGAAAAAAATCAATTGAGACCGGGTCGCCGCCGTGTTCCCCGCAAACCCCGCACTTTAAATTCGGCACCACCTCGCGGCCCCAATCGACCGCCATAGTTACGAGCGCGCCAACGCCCCGTTGGTCAATGGACTGGAACGGATCTTTGCTGATCAGGCCCGAGGTCAGATAATCACTAAGCATCTCAGAGGTATCATCGCGGGATAAGCCAATTGCTGTCTGGGTCAGGTCATTGGTGCCAAAGCTGAAAAAATCTACCTCAGGGGCAATTTCATAAGCGGTTAAGCAGGCGCGCGGCAGCTCAATCATGGTGCCAATCTGGTAGTTGACCTTGGGTTTGCCTTTCAAGATGTGCTTTGCTACCTCTTCAATCCTTTCCCGCCAAAAGGTAATCTCGGAAACATTGGCAACAAAGGGCACCATAATTTCAAGGTTAGGTTTTCCACCCAATTTTTTTGCCTGCACTTCAAGCGCGGCTTCGAGCATCGCCTCGACCTGCATTTCATAAATTTCAGGATAGCTGATCCCCAGTCGGCAACCGCGGTGGCCAAGCATGGGGTTTTCCTCATGAAGCTGGGCGATCCGGTGTTTGATGACCGAAGTGCTTAGCCCCAGCTGCTTGGAAACCTTGTCAATTTCATCTTTATTGCGCGGTAAAAATTCATGCAAAGGCGGGTCCAAAAGCCTAATCGTAATCGGCCTGGAACCCATAAGCTCAAAAATTTCTTTAAAATCCTGGTGCTGAACCGGCTTTATTTTCTCGAGAGCAACAAGGCGCTCAGTGGCGGTATCTGCCAAAATCATCTGGCGCATACTTTTTAGGCGTTCAGGCGCAAAAAACATATGCTCGGTCCGGCACAACCCAATGCCCTCGGCCTTGAATTTCAGCGAGACCCTACAGTCCTCAGGGGTATCGGCATTGGCCCTGACTCCCAGGGTCCGGGTCTCGTCTGCCCACCCTAAAAATTTCTCAAAAGCCCTGGTTAAAACCGGTTTAACCATTTTAACCTTGCCAAGTATGACATCTCCGGTGGTGCCATCAATGGTGATAATATCGCCGACCTTAATGGTTACCTTGCCAACCCGACAAAAGTTTTTGCTTTCCTTAACCAACAATTCAGAGGCCCCGCAAACGCACGGTCGGCCCATACCCCTGGCGACCACCGCGGCGTGCGAGGTCATGCCCCCGGATGCCGTTAAAATCCCCTTGGCGGCATGCATGCCGTGGATATCTTCGGGCGATGTAGCCTCGCGCACCAGAATCACATCCTCGCCGTCCCCGGCCCGCTTTTCAGCTTCATCGGGAGAGAAAACAGCAGCCCCTGAGGCCGCCCCGGGAGAGGCGGCAAGCCCGGTCGTTAGGGTCTCAAACCCGCTGGCATAATCTATCGTTGGGTGCAAAAGGTGGTTAAGCAACAAAGGATCAATCCGCATCAGGGCTTGTTCTCTGGTGATCAGCTCTTCTTCGGTTAAATCAACGGCAATTCTTAAGGCGGCAGCGGTGGTTCGCGC
>JAZFRG010000001.1:0-4777 GCA_036445535.1 Sphingomonadales bacterium | reverse complement strand
GAATTCTGATGAAGTTTTTGTTGCCAAAAGCATGGCTGATCAAGTCCGCCAAACCCTTGAAAACACGCTTACCATTTTAAATGAAGGGGGTGCTGGGCCGGGGAATATTGTACGGATGACCTGGTATGTTACCAGCAAGCAGGCTTACCTGGACAGCCTTCCAGAAATTGGCCAGGCTTACCGGGAATTAATCGGTAAAAATTTCCCGGCGATGGCTTTGGTTGAGGTCAAAAGCCTTCTTGAAGAAGAAGCCCTTGTGGAAATTGAAACCACAGCTGTGGTTGAGGAGTAAGAATGGCCGAAGCCTTTTTAGTGGATGGGGTTAGAACCCCGATTGGACGGTTTGGTGGGGCCTTGGCAAGTGTTCGCCCGGATGACATGGCCGCCCACGTCCTTAAGGGGCTGATGGCCAGACAGCCTTCTGTTGATTTTTCTAAAACCGGTGAAGTTATTCTGGGCTGCACCAATCAGGCCGGTGAAGATAGCCGGAACGTTGCCCGCATGGCCTTACTGTTAGCGGGCCTTCCAGTTGAGATTCCGGGTCTGACGGTTAACAGGTTATGCGCTTCCGGTTTAGAAGCGGTGGCTGGGGCGGCAAGACGCATCAAACTGGGCGAAGCTGATCTAGTCATCGCGGGGGGAGTGGAAAGCATGTCGCGCGCCCCACTTGTTATGCCAAAAGGCACCGACCCAAAAGCCTCTAAAGCAGAAGTTTACGATTCAACTATAGGGTGGCGGTTCATTAATGAAAAACTGGACGCTCAGTTTGGCACCGAGTCGATGCCGGAAACCGCAGAAAATTTAGCGGAAGATTTCGGCATTTCGCGAGAAGATCAGGACGCCTATGCTTTTAGGTCCCAGCAACGCACCGAGGCCGCCAGGGCCCGGGGATTTTTCAAGGATGAGATTTTGGGCATTGAGGGTAAAGAGGGGTTGGTTGGGGCAGATGAACACCCCCGGCCCTCTTCAACGCTTGAAAAACTTGCCAGCCTTGATGCTCCGTTCCGGGAAAATGGCACGGTCACGGCGGGCAATGCATCAGGGATCAACGATGGTGCGGCAGCGCTTCTGATTGCCTCTGAAAAGGCAGTAAAGGAATATGACCTTAAACCTTTGGCGCGGATTATTGGCGGCCATTCGGTAGGCGTTGAGCCCCGGATCATGGGCATCGGTCCGGTGCCAGCCACCAAGGCGCTTTTGGAACGATTTTCGCTTTCTTTTCCTGATCTAGATCACATTGAAATGAATGAGGCCTTTGCGGTTCAGGTCCTGGCTTGCCTCCGGGAACTAGGCCTTTCGGATGATGCTGAAAATGTAAATCCTAACGGCGGGGCGATTGCGCTGGGACATCCTTTGGGGATGAGCGGCGCACGGTTGGCGCTAACCGCAGTACGCGCACTTAAAGATACTTGTGGGAAATATGCCCTGGTTACCATGTGCGTGGGCGTTGGCCAGGGTCAGGCAATGATTTTTGAGCGGGTTTAGACGTTTTCACGGTCCCAATCTGCAAACGTTTTGCCCTCAGCGACCAACTTTTCCAACAATAGCGCAGTTTGCCAAAACTCAGGGCCAAATTGTTCCTGGTATTTTTTTACGCCCTCCAGAATTTTTAAAAGTCCTATGGTATCTGCCCAAAACATTGGGCCGCCCAAATGCCGAGGGAAACCGTATCCTGAAGTCCAGACGACATCAATATCGCTGGCCCGTAGCGCAATGCCTTGATCCAGAATATTGGCAGCTTCATTGACCAGCGGATAAAGGCAGCGTTCAAAGATTTCTTGCGCCTCGAATTTTCTTTGGGTGATGCCCAAATCCTCTGCCGCTTTGGAGATTATTTCCATAACCCTAGGATCCTCAAATCTTTGGCGCGATCCCGGTTCATATTTGTAAAACCCAGCCCCGGTTTTCTGCCCATATCGCCCGGCATGAAACATTTCAGCTCCGGCCTTGAAAAAGGTTGGGTCTTTTGGTTTTTGATTGCCCATGGCCTCGCGGATTTTGTGACCAACATCAATGCCCGCCAGGTCGTAAACCGCCAGCACCCCCATGGCCATGCCAAAGCCTTCAAGAACCTGATCTATTTCTTTTGGGTTGGCGCCCTCCAGCAGCATGCGCTGGGCCTCACGGCCATAAGGGGAAAGCATGCGGTTGCCAATAAAACCAAAACAAACCCCTGAAACCACCGCTGTTTTCCTGATTTTTTTACCAACATTCAGGGCGGTAATGAGGGTCTGGTCGCTGGTCTTTTTGCCCCGGACCACTTCCAATAGTGGCATGATGTTGGCGGGGCTGAAGAAATGCAACCCCAACACATATTCCGGGCGGTTAGTACAATTTGCGATTTCATCGACATCAAGAGTTGAGGTGTTGGTGGCTAAGATGGCCCTGGGTTTGCAGATTTGATCCAGCTTCAGGAAGATTTCCTTTTTGATTGCCATGTCCTCAAAAACTGCTTCAATAACAAGATCGCAAGGCTTTAAATCCCCCAGATCAGTGGTGCCTGAGATTAACCCCAAAGTAGCTTTCATTTGAGATTCACTGAGGCGGCCTTTTTGAACGCTGGCAGTATAATTTTTTTTGATAATGCCAAGCCCCTTAGTAAGGGCTGCTTCGCTGGTTTCCACCAGAGTAACCGGAATACCAGCGCTAGCAAAACACATGGCAATGCCGCCGCCCATAGTGCCGGCACCGATGACACCCACGGTTTTTATTTCCTCAGGTTTAATTTTTTTTGAAAGGCCGGGAACTACCCGAGTTTTCCTCTCAGCAAAAAAGACGTGGCGAAGTGCTTGGGATTCCAGAGTTTGTTTGGTCTCTAAATTAAGCTTTTTTTCGATTGCCAACCCATCGGTAAAGGGATGATCCAGAGCAGCGCGGATCGCAGCCATAGCAAGGGCCGGGTTTTTGCGGCCGCGAAGGCGGGTGGCAATAAATGTCTCATAAAATTTAAAGGATTCTTCTGAATTTTCTGCCTTGGGGGGTAGGGCAGAAACGCGCCTTGGACCATGGCCTTCTTTAATCAGATCTTTGGCAAATGCCTTTGCCGCCTCTATCAAATCTCCTTCAACGATTTTGTCCAAAATCCCAAGTTCTAATGCCTTATCTGCGGAAATTGGTTTTCCTTTGATAATGATTTCAAGAGTGTTAGCAAGGCTTATCAACCGTGGTAATCGTTGGGTGCCGCCTGCGCCGGGGAAAATACCAAGGTGTATCTCCGGAAGTCCCATTTTCGATCCTTTTAAGGCAATGCGGTAGTGGCAAGCCAAGGAGGCTTCCATCCCGCCGCCAAGAGCAGTACCAAAAAGTGCCGCAATAACCGGGACGTTCATGCCTTCAATAACGTTAAAAACGTCCTGCAGGTGAGGGGCCTGGGGCGGTTTGTCAAATTCACTGATATCAGCGCCGGCAAAAAACGTTCGACCCCGACAAGCCAAGATAACGGCTTTCACATTGGAGTTTTTCAAATTCCCAAATGCTTCCTTAAGTTCAGACCTGAGCGCATGGGAGATCGCATTAACCGGCGGGTTATCAGCCCAGACAATGGCGATATCACCGCTTATTTCTGTTTTGATCAAATTAGCCATTAACTGGGCTTTGGCAGCTTGTTTCGTTTGGCAAGCCACACCGCAATAAAGTAAGATATTAGCCCACCAATCAGCGCCAGGGTATGATCTTTCTGGGCATCAAAGACATCGCCCTGAACGCCCAGAAATGCCATAGCGGCTTCAGGCGAGACAACCTCAGCCGTGATCCATTCCATGGTTTCGTAAACCGCACTTGAGCCAGCAATGAACAAAAGGCTGATAAATCCATTCCGCTTGCCCTCTTGGCCTAGGAACATGACACTGGTTTCCCGGAGCGGCCAAAAAAGAAACAAGCCATAGGTAAAATGAATTATCCGGTCGTAGTGGTTTCGCTCCAGATCCAAAGCTTCAGAAATCCAGTCCCCCAGCGGTACCTCAGCATAGGTGTAGTGGCTACCAAGGGTGTGGAGAGCAAGAAAAATGGCAATCAAGGTAAAGGAAAGATTGGAAAATCTAACTTTAGGGTAAGCCCACCAAAAAAGTATTACCGAGCCCGCAACCAAAATATTTTCAATCAGCCAATCACTAAAATAAACCGGCTTGTAGGCCATAACAGCCCACCAGGCCGCATACAAAATAACCAGCCACATGTGATAGCTGGAACGGAAATACTTGCCTTTTGATTTTGCCATGAAATCCCCCTTAAATTCATTTCAAAAGCCTAAGCAAAAGAGTAGGGTTTTGGCAGGGCTAAAATCAAGGAAAAATCATGTACCAGAATTTCAGTCATCTTTTCAAAACCAGAAAATTTACACCTTTTTTCACGACCCAATTTTTGAGTGCGTTTAACGACAACCTGTTTAAATTTGCGCTGGTGCTTTTCCTTAAATTCCAGATGACGGATTTGAGCGGTGAGCAGACCGCACAACTAACTACAATCGCCGCAGGGTTATTTATCCTTCCTTTTTTTCTGTTTTCGGCTTTAGCAGGTCAATTGGCTGACAAGTATGAAAAATCTTATCTCATTCGAATTATAAGATTTGCCGAAATTCCGTTGATGATTCTGGCGGCGGTCGGGTTTTATCTTGAAAGCGCAACGTTCCTTTTGGGGGTCTTGTTTTTGATGGGAACTAAATCAGCCTTTTTCGGACCCCTGAAATATAGCCTGTTGCCAGAGCACCTGAAAAAAAGTGAACTGATCGCTGCCAACGGGCTTATCGAAATGGCAACCTTCGTATCGATCCTGATTGGCA